>NZ_JBSGFQ010000006.1:0-232177 GCF_053603495.1 Nonomuraea sp. NPDC004186
GAGCCTCGCCCGGGTGGATGCGGACTTCCGGGTGGCGTTCTGCCCACTCGGTCATGCACACGCCCATGCTCCGCCGCAGCCCTTCCAGGGCCTGTTCGGCCTGCGCGCGCAGGCCCGGGTCCTCGGGGTCGAGGCCGTCGTCGAAGACGAAGGTCCAGCCGCGCACCTCGCCGCCGGGCCGGCGCCTGGCCACCAGCCGCACGCCGCCCCTCCCCGGTAGTTTCACGTGCTTGTTGACCACGATCGTGGAGTTGACGCGCTCCCGCACGGTCTCGGGCAGCATCCGCGGGTCGGTGATCCGCTCGGCGTGTCGCGTGCCGTCCGTCGTGAGGATCCGCACCCCGTCGTCGTCCCACGACGCCTTGTCGACCATCTCGTACGGCACCCGCGTCCCGTCCGTCAGGTAGAGGGCGAGGTTCGTGGCCACCACATAGCCGGAGACCGCCCCGGCGGCGAACGTCAGCACCCGCTCCCCGGGCTCGGTGGCCAGGGACTTGCGCACGTCGGCGGGCAGGCGGCGGAAAATGCTCATTCCTCCACGTTATCGGCGAGCAGATCGAGGGTGAGCGCCGCGCTCCACGAGAAGTCCCTGCACCCGCGCCCGCTGCCGTCGAAGGGGTCGAAGCACTCCCGGAACCCGGCCTGCCGGACCAGCCGCAGGGTGCCGTTGGCGAGCTGCTGGCCGAGCTGGTCGAGCGAGTGCACGGCCGCGGCCCTGCGCAGCAGCCAGTTGGTGTTCACCCAGGAGGGGCCGCGCCAGTAGCGCGTACGGTCGAACTGAGGGGCCCGGATCTCGCAGCTCGGCACCGGATAGCCGGTGGCCCCCATGAACCTGGCCGACTCCAGCACCTCCACCGCCGCGTGCAGGTGGTCGCTGGGCAGCCCGGGATCCAGCAGCGGCCCGAACCCGCCCACCGTGCAGACCCGGATCAGCCGGTCGGTCCGCAGGTCGCGGGCGTAGAAGCACCCGTCCCACAGGCGGTCGAGCATGGCCTGCCTGATGCGGTCGGCCTGCTCGGCGTGCGGTACGGGGTCGGCGCCCGCCAGCGGCGCCAGCTCGGCCAGGGCCTGGCAGGAGGCCAGCCAGATCCCGTTGAACATCGGGTCCTCGATCGCGAACGGATGCTCGTCCCGCAGGTATTCGGCCCGGTATCCGGCGTCCCGGTAGCGCATGGCCAGCCAGACGTAGCGGTCGTGGTCGCTGTCGGGGTGGCGCTGCTCGAGCTCCACGTGGCGGTAGCCGTACCTGATCGCGGGCAGCGCGTTCAGGGGCTCGTCCCAGGAGGGGCTGTCGTCCATGCCCGACTCCCAGGGGTGCACGATCGCCGCCAGGCCCGCGCCGCCGAGATCGCGGGCCGAGGAGAGGTAGGCGTGCTGGGCCACCAGCGCCGGGTACGCCTTCCTGACGAACGCGACGTCGCCGGTGTGCCGGTAGAACCACCACAGCGCCAGCGCGTGCAGCGGCGGCGAGGTGAGCCCCGAGGTGAGCACGCGTGGCGCGGCCTCGTGCTCCTGCGAGCGCCACACGGACGGCCCCGGGAAGTACGCCTCGCGCGTGTGGAAGACGATGTGCGGCACCATCCCGGTCGCCCACTGCCCCCGCAGCAGGCTGAGCAGCTCGTCGCGGGCCCGGTCCGGCCGGTGCCTGGCCAGACCGATGACGACGAACGCGGAGTCCCAGCTCCATTGGTGCGGATAGAGACCTGGCGCGGGCACGGTGCCCGTGCCTGTCCAGTTCGCCTCGAGCACGGCCAGTGCCTCGCGCCCGAGCGCGGCATCGTCGACCGCCGGCCGCGCCTCCATCACACAACTATGCCTGGGGAAACCCCAAGACGCTATGTCCTCTTGACCCACTTCGACAGGAGCATGACGCCGAACGCCACGGCACCGATGATCAGCCCCCACTTGAGCAGCGTGAGAGCGAAGCCCACAAGGGGCCCGAGAAGTACGAGTGCGGCCACGACGGCCGCGATGATCAGCAGAATTCGTCCCATGCCTGCAACGGTAAAAGATCCTTTAAGCGAATTGCAGGCGATGCAGGGTTGAATCAGGGACAAGTCAGGGTCACCCCTACTCTTGGAACCAACCGGCCGACCCCCCCGTTGTGCCGGTAGGAGCAAGGGTTCGGGGGAGGCCTGCTTCACGGGGAGCGTGATGAGCCTGGGACCACCTATGAGCAGGGAGGGCGTCGAGCACGCACTGCGCGCTCGAGCCGACGAACGCGACCGCGTCTCCGGCGACCTGCTCGATCTCGAATCCCACACCACCTATCAGCTGCTCAAGGGAGCCTCCTTACGCGGGGAGACACAGCGGAGATGGGCCGCGGCGCAGGAGTCGCTGGCCACGCTGTGGTCTCTGAACGACGCGTACCGGGGGGTGCTGCGTGACGCGGAGCAGATGAGGGCCACGCGCGCCAGGCTGACCCCCGAACAGCTGAGCCGGCTGACGGAGCTGCTGGCGGGCCCGTCCGTGGTGCTGCGGGCCACCGCCAAGCCCGTCGAGCAGCGCTCGCTGCTCCCCCAGAAGGACGAGCGGCTGACCCTCGACCAGACCCTGACCCGGATGGACGCCGCCTTCCGCGAGGTCACCTCCGCGCTCAACGACATCGACGCGGTGTGGAACGCCGTGCTGCCCCGCCTCGACGGCGCCGACGGCGACCTGCGCCACATCCGCGACCTCGAACGCCAGTTGGGCGAGGGCACCGACCTGACCGCGCAGGAGGCCGAGCTGAAGCGGCTGCGCGGCTCGGTGCTCGAAGACCCGCTGGGCCCGTCCGCGGAGCCGGACCTCGACCGGCTGACCCGGCTGCTGGCCGGCTCCCGCGCGGAGCTGGAGCTGGCGCTCACGGTCAAGGACGAGTTCGCCAGGCGGCGGGAGGACCTCGTGGCCGCGCTCGACCGGGTACGGGCGGCCGAGAGCGAGGCCAGGCTGGCCCACGGCGCGGTCGTCGTGAAGATCGCCCTGCCGCCGCAGGCCCAGCCGCGCGGCCGGGCCGAGTCCCTGGCCGCCGAGCTGGACGCGCTCGACGCCTCGGCCGACACCTGGGTGCTGCGGGCCAAGCGGCTGGCGGCGCTGGAGGAAGAGGCCCGCAAGGCCGCCGAGCAGTCGCAGACCACGGCCAAGGCGCTCTACGGCCTGGTCAGCAGGCGTGACGAGCTGCGCGGGCGGCTCGGCGCCTGCCAGGTGATGGCGGTGCGCAAGGGCCTGGCGGAGGACCCGGCGGCCTCCGAGCTGTTCGAACGGGCGCGCGTGCTGCTGTGGACCGCGCCCTGCGACCTGACGAGGGCGGCGGCGGCCGTCGAGACGTACCAGCGCGCGATCCACGGAGGTAAGCCATGACCCGCTGCGCGCAGCCGGGCTGCACGGGCACGATCGAGGACGGCTACTGCGACCTGTGCGGCCACTCGGCGAGCACGCCGGCGCCGCCGCCCGCTTCTGTGCCCGTTTCTGGGCCCGTTTCTGGGCCTGTTTCGGTCCCCCTGCAGACACAGCCGGTGAGCCGGTCGGTCACCTCTCCGGTGAGCAGCGGCAGGTCGCGGCCCGGCGTGCTGGCCACCATCGCCGACCTGCCGTCGGTGCCCTACCGCGACCCGGCCACCGCCGTGATGGCCGACCCCGTGGTGCCCGAGAACAAGCGGTTCTGCGCCAACCCGGCGTGCGGGCAGGAGGTCGGGCGCTCCAGGGAGGGCCGGCCGGGGCTGACGGACGGGTTCTGCCCGCACTGCCGCACGCAGTTCTCGTTCACCCCCAAGCTGGACAAGGCCGACCTGGTGGCGGACCAGTACCGGGTGCTGGGCTGCCTGGCGCACGGCGGGCTCGGCTGGATCTACCTGGCCTCCGACGAGAACCTCGACGGCATGTGGGTCGTGCTCAAGGGCCTGCTCAACACCAACGACGCCGAGGCGCTGGCGGCGGCGGAGGCCGAGCGGAAGTTCCTCACCACGGTCGACCACCCCAACATCGTCAAGATCCTCAACTTCCAGCGCTCCGGCGGCTTCGGCTACATCGTCATGGAGTACGTCGGCGGCCAGTCGCTGCACGAGCTGCGCCGCCAGGGCCCGGTGCCGCTGCGCGAGGCCCTCATGTACGGCCGGGAGATCCTGCAGGCGTTCGCCTACCTGCACGAGCACGGCATGGTCTACTGCGACCTCAAACCGGCCAACGTGATCAGGGTCGGCAAACGGCTCAAGCTCATCGACCTGGGCGCGGTGCTGCCCATCGGCGCGCCGCCGGGCTCGGGCTGGGCCACGCCCGGCTACCACGGCCCCGAGGTGGAGACCCACGCCGCCGCCGCCACCGCCGACCTCTACACCGTGGCCAGGACGCTGGCGGTGCTGGCGATCCCGGGCTTCTCCCCGTACGCGAACGGCGTGGCCACCCCGCTGCCCGAGGACTGCGGGCACCCGTCGTTCACCCGGCTGCTGCGCAAGGCCACCGCCGTCAATCCCGCCGACAGGTTCCAGAGCGCGGAGGAGATGGAGGAGCAGCTCGTCGGGGTGCTGCGGGAGGTCAGCGCCATCGAGGACAAGGTCCCGTACCCGGCGCCCTCGCCGATGTTCGGGCCCGAGCGCGGCGCCGTGGGCACGGCGCTGGCGGAGGAGAGCGACGTGGTGTTCGGGCCGCTCGACCCGGTGGCCGTCGCGCAGGCGCTGCCGGTGCCGCTGGTCGACCCCGCCGACGCGGCGGCGGGCGCGCTGGCCGGGCTGCTGGGCAGCGACGGCAAGGAGCTGATGGACCAGCTCGCCGCGCTGCCCAAGACCCCCGAGACGAAGCTGATGCGGGCCAGGCTGCTGGCCGAGGGGGCCGCGGCCGAGGCCCCCGTCGCGCTGAACGAGCTGGACATCGAGCTGCCCCGCGACTGGCGGGTGACCTGGTACCGCGGGGTGCTCCACCTGACCACGGGGCGGCCGGAGGAGGCCGTCGCGATGTTCGACGCGTGCCTGTCGGCGCTGCCCGGCGAGCTGGCGCCGAAGCTGGCGCTGGCGTTCGCGCTGGAGTGCGCGGGCAAGCCCGCCGCCGGCTGGTACGAGGCCGTGTGGCGGACCGACCACTCGTACGTGAGCGCGGTGTTCGGGCTGGCCAGGTCGGGCCGGATGAGCGTGCTCGACGAGGTGCCCACCCATTCGGTGCACCGGGCGCGGGCGCAGGTGGCGCTGGCGGTCTCCGTCGTACGGGGGGCCGACCTGAGCAGGCTCACCACGGACGATCTGGTGGGCTCGGCCGACCGGCTGGCCAAACAGGCCGACCTCGACCCGCGCCGCCGCGACGTGCTCACCGCCGAGCTGCTCACCTCGGCGCTGACCTGGCTCGAGAACGGCTCGCCACCGAAGGGCGCGCGACTGGCCGAGGCGCCGTTCACCGAGCAGGGGCTGCGCCGGCGGCTGGAGTCGATCTTCCGCAAGCTGGCCGTCGCGGCCGAGTCCCGCCAGGAGCGCCACGCCCTCATCGACCAGGCGAACGCCATTCGACCTAGGACGTGGTTCTGATGGCTGGTTGTCCCGTGTGTGAGGCGCCCGTGCTCGCGGGTGACATCTACTGCGAGGCGTGCGGGCACACCCTGGGTGCGCCGACCTGCGCGTCGTGCGGCGCGGCGGCCGTGGATGCCGAGGGCTACTGCGAGCGGTGCGGCCTGCGCCAGCCCACCGACAGGGACCACGCGGAGACCGTGATCGACGGCGGCGCGGCGGCCGTGACCGACAAGGGCCTGCGCCGCAGCCGCAACGAGGACGCGGTGGCGCTGCTGACGTCCGGCGACGCGATCGTGACCGTGGTCTGCGACGGCGTGGGCAGCTCGCCCAGGGCCGACGAGGCGTCCGCGGTGGCCGTCGAGACCGCCTCGGCCGCGCTGGCCAGGGGGCTGGGGCAGGAGGAGGCGTTCGAGCTGGCCGGGCGCGCGGTGACCAAGCTCGCCACGTCCGTGGACGACGCCCCCGCCTGCACGTACATCGCCGCCGTGGTCGAGCGGGGCCGGATCACGCTCGGCTGGGCCGGCGACACCCGGGCCTACTGGCTGCCGGGCCCGGCAGGCCGGCCCGGCGTCATGCTGACCGTGGACGACGCGATCGAGACCGGCGAGATCACCGGCTGGCTGGGCGCCGACGCCGTCGACGTCCCGCTCCACGTACGCACCCTCACCCCGGAGGAGCCCGGCCTGCTGCTCGTCTGCAGCGACGGCCTGTGGCGCTATCTGGACGGCTACGCCTTCCCCAGCTCCGGAACCCCCATCGACATGGCCCGCGAGATGCTGCGCCACGCGCTCGACTCCGGCGGCCAGGACAACGTGACCATCGCCTTGATCCCCCTAGGAGTGACGCATGGGTGAGCAGCCGACCTTCACCTTGACGATCGACCAGAACAAGTACCTCTCCACCGACGGCCGCGACGTGCACGCCATCCTCACGGTCAGCTCCACCGGCGGCGTCACCACGCAGTCCGTCGCCGCCGAGGCCGCCGAAGTGATCATCATTGACACGTCCGGCTCGATGAGCGGCAGCAAGATCCGCGAGGCCAGGCAGGCGGCCACGACCGCCGTCCACACCCTGCGCGACGGGGTGTATTTCGCGGTGGTCGCCGGCACCGAGCGGGCCAAGGTCGTCTACCCCGGCGGCAACGCCAACCTGGTCAGGTCGAGCCCGGCCACCAGGGCCGAGGCCGAGCGGGCGATCAGCCGGTTGAGCGCGCACGGCGGCACCGCCATGGGCGAGTGGCTGAAGCTGGCCGGGCATCTCCTCTCGGCGCACCCGTCGGCGATCCGGCACGCGCTGCTGATGACCGACGGCCAGAACAACGAGCGGCCCGAGGTGTTCGCCTCCGTGCTGGCGGGCTGGAGCGGCAAGTTCGTGTGCGACTCCCTGGGGATCGGCGAGGACTGGGTGCCCGCCGAGCTGCGGAAGGTCGCGGAGGCCATGCTCGGCTCGTTCGACTACGTACGCAACCAAGGGGATCTGTCGGAGTTCTTCCGCAGGCTGACGCAGACGTCGATGAGCAAGACCGTGGCCGAGCTGTCGCTGCGGGTGTGGGTGCCGCAGACCGCGACGCTGAAGTTCGTCAAGCAGGTCTCCCCCACGCTGCTCGACCTGACCGGCAAGCGCACCGACGTGAACCCGCTGACCGGCGACTACCCGACCGGCTCCTGGGGCACGGAGGAGCGCGAGTACCACATCTGCGTGGAGGTGCCGCCGGGGCAGATCGGGCACGAGATCAGGGCCGGCTGGGTCAAGCTCGTACGCCCCGACACCCAGGAGGTCCTGGCCAGCGGGAACGTGCTCGCCCAGTGGACCGACGACCTGGCGCAGTCCACCCGGATCAACGGCAAGGTCGCCCACTACACCGGCCAGGCCGAGCTGCACGAGCTCATCCAGGACGGCCTCAGCGCCCGCGCCATGGGGGACGTCGACACCGCGACCGCCCGCCTGGCCAAGGCCCAGCAGCTGGCCGCCCAGTCGGGCCGCGAGGACACGGCCAGGCTGCTGGAGAAGGTGGTCGAGGTCGATCCGGCCACCGGCACGGCCAGGCTGCGCAGGAACGTGGACAAGGCCGACGAGCTCGAGCTCGACACCGGCTCCGTCCGTACCAGCCGGCTGCGCAAGGAAGGAAACTGATGGCCACCTGTCCGCAGGGGCATCCGTCAGGCGCCGACGACTACTGCGACGTCTGCGGCGCCCAGATGGGGGGCGCGCCCGCGGCCGCGCCCCAGCCCCAGGCTCCGGGCCCGTCGGTGGAGGCGTGCCCGGTCTGCCAGACGCCGCGCGCCGGGCAGTTCTGCGAGGTGTGCGGGCACGACTTCACCGGCGGCAGCGCGCCCGTCGCGGTCCCCGTGAGCGGGGTGCGGTTCGAGGCCGTCACGGCGGCCGACCGGACCTACTACGAGAAGGTCGTCGCCGAGGGCGGGCCCGACGCGGCGGCGATGGCGTTCCCGCCGTACTGCCCCGAGCGCTCGTTCGCGCTGATGGGCGAGCAGGTACGCATCGGGCGGCGCAGCAGGGCCAGGAACGTGGCCCCCGAGATCGACCTGACCGGGCCGCCCGAGGACCCGGGCGTCTCCCACCTGCACGCCGTGCTGCTGGCGCAGCCGGACGGCTCGTGGCTGCTGGTCGACCCGGGCTCCTCCAACGGCACCCAGGTGAACGGCAAGCCCGTCAAGGTCAACGTGCCGGTCAGGGTCGGCGCGGGCGACCGGATCCACCTGGGCGCGTGGACCGTCATCACCATCAGGGAGGGCACGCCGTGACCCTCGCACAGCCCCGGGCGCCCCAGGCCCCCGCGGTGCCGGCGGCGGGCGGCCCGCCGCCGGCGCGCCGGAGCGTGCCCGGCAGGATACGGGTCATCACCGGCATCACCGTCGCCTCGCTGGCGCTGCTCTTCGGGGCGCTCGCGGTCGGCAGCATGACCGCCCGCGATGGCCTGCAGGTCATCGGGCGCGACGCGGGCCCGCAGGTGGTCGCCACCGCCGATCTCTATCTGGCGCTGAGCGACATGGACGCGCAGGTGGCCAACGTGCTGGTCATGGGCGACCAGTACGCGCCGCAGCGCGCGCAGGCGCTCGACCGCTACGAGGCGGCGCGGTCCAGGGCCAACGAGGCGCTGATGCAGGCCCTGTCGCTGGCCGACACCAAGGCGGAGCAGGCGACGGTCCACGCGGTGCTCGACCGGCTGGGCCGCTACGAACGGCTGACCGGCCAGGCGCTGCTGCTGGACGAGCGGTCCAAGCACGCGCCGGGGCCGCCTCCCCAGGACGTGGTGCTCACCTACCGCGAGGCCACCAAGCTGATGCGGGTCGAGCTGCTGCCCCAGGCGTACAACCTGACCTTGGAGAGCGGCACGATCGTGCGCGCCACCTATGACGAGAAGGCCGTCATGGTGCCCCTGCTGCGGGCCGCCGTGGTGGTGGCCGGGCTGCTCGCGCTGGGCTGCCTGATCTGGCTGCAGGTCTTCCTCGCGCGGCGCTTCCGCCGGGTGTTCGGCCCGGCGCTGCTGGTCGCCACCGTGACGACCGCGGTCGCGCTGATCTCCGGGCTGACCGTGCTCGCGCAGGACGAGAACGCGCTGCGCACGGCGAAGTCGGCCGGGTTCGACTCGGTGCTGACGCTGGCCAAGGCGCGCTCGATCAGCAACAGCATGCAGGGAGACCAGAGCCGCTACCTGCTCGACAAGGAGTGGGCCGACACCTACGAGCACACGTTCCTGGACAAGGCGATGTCGGTCGTCTACCTCAAGGCGGGCAACCTGCGGACCTACCACGACCAGGTCGCCAAGGGTGACGACGACGTCCTCGGCCTGCTGGGGCCCGAGCTCGTCGGCAGGCAGGGCGACCAGGCGATGGAGGCGTACCGGAGCTTCCAGGCCGCCGACGGGAAGTTCCGCGAGCTGGTGGCGGGCGGCAGGACCAACGAGGCGGTCGCCGAGCGGCTCGGGCCGGTGAGCCAGGCGTTCGACGCCTATGACCGCGCGCTGGTGTCGCTGTCCGCCGGGCACCAGGCCGTGTTCACGCGGGCGATCGCGACCGGCGAAGGCTCGCTGGACAACCTGTGGCGGCTGCTGCCGTTCGCCATCGGCGCGATCGGCCTGCTGGTGATCGCAGGGGTGTGGCCACGACTCAAGGAGTACCGGTGAAGCGGGCGTTGGCAGCGGTGCTGGCCCTGTTCGCGACAGTCGTCGCGGGCTGCGGGACGGACGGGCAGGAATCGGTCCTGGACAAGGACAAGATCGTCATCGCGGTACGGCCCGACCTGCCGTCGGTCGGGTTCCGCCGCCCGGACGGCGGGTTCGAGGGCTTCGACGTGGACGTGGCCGCCTACATCGCGCGCAAGCTGCACAAGCAGGCCTCCTACATCCCCGTGCTGGCCGCCGACCGGGCGAAGGTGCTGACGGACGGCAAGGCCGACCTGGTGCTGGCCACGTTCACGATCGACCAGGAGCGCAAGAAGGACGTGCTGTTCGCGGGACCGTACCACGTCTCCTACCAGGACATCCTGCAGCGGCCCGACGAGACGATCAAGAACGTGCGCGAGCTCAAGGGCCGCAAGATCTGCGCGGTCAAAGGCTCGAACGCGGCCCAGCGGGTCGTGGAGGAGCGCGAGGTGCCGGCGCAGCTGGTGCCGTTCGACGACTACAAGGCGTGCCTGACGGCGCTGAAGAGCGAGCAGGTCGACGCGGTCACCACCAACGACGTCATCCTGGCGGGGCTGGCCAACCAGGACGGGACGGGGCTGAAGCTGGCCAACGCGCAGTTCAACGAGCAGCGCACCGGGGTGGGCATGCGCAGGAGCGACGTGGCCGGGTGCGAGGCGGTCAACCGGGCGATCACCGACATGTACCAGGACGGGACGACCGCGCGGCTGCTGCACCGGTGGTTCGGCAAGTCGGGGCTGGACCTGTCGACGGTCGCGGTGCCGCAGTTCGAGGGCTGCTCCTGACGGCCGCGGACATGGGAAGGGCCCGGGCTGCGAGGCCCGGGCCCGTTCCCTTGGGATCCCTCCGGATCAGTCCAGATAGTCCCTCAGCATCTGCGCCCGCGTCGGGTGCCGGAGCTTGGCCAGGGTCTTCGACTCGATCTGCCGGATGCGCTCCCGCGTGACCCCGAACTCCCTGCCCACCTCCTCCAGCGTGCGCGGATGACCGTCGGCGAGGCCGAAGCGGAGCTGGATGATGCGCTGCTCGCGGTCGGACAGCGTGGCCAGGATGTCGTCGAGCTGGTCCTGCAGCATGATGAAGGCCGCGGCCTCCATGGGCACGACGGCGTCGGCGTCCTCGATGAAGTCTCCGAGGTCGGAGTCCTCCTCACCGATCGGCGACTGCAGTGACACCGGCTCCTGGGCGATGCGCTGGATCTCCACCACGCGATCGACAGGGAGGTCCATCTCCTTGGCGATCTCCTCGGGAATCGGCTCGCGGCCGAGGTCCTGGTGGAGCTGGCGCTGCACGCGCACGAGCTTGTTGATGGTCTCCACCATGTGCACGGGAATGCGGATCGTCCGCGCCTGGTCGGCGATGGCCCTCGTGATCGCCTGCCTGATCCACCAGGTGGCGTAGGTGGAGAACTTGTAGCCCTTCGTGTAGTCGAACTTCTCGACCGCCCGGATGAGCCCGAGGTTGCCCTCCTGGATCAGGTCCAGGAACAGCATGCCGCGGCCCACGTACCGCTTGGCGATCGACACCACGAGCCTGAGGTTGGCCTCGATGAGCCGCTGCTTGGCCCGGGTGCCCTGCCAGACGAGCTCCCTGAACTCCGGGAAGGCCAGGCGCGAGACCCCGCTGCCCAGCTTGTCCTCGGCGAACAGACCGGCTTCGATCGACTTGGCGAGCTCCACCTCCTCCTCTGCGGTCAGCAAAGGCACACGGCCGATCTCCCGTAGATAAATACGGACCAGATCGCTGGTCGGCGCCCGCTTGCCAACGTCTTCCTCATCGGCGCGGGTGGCCTCCTCGTCGCCCTGGGGCTCGAGGACCTCCACGCCGTTCTCGGCGAGCATGCGCACGACGCGTTCCAGCGCGTCGGACGGCAACTCGGATCGGTCAAGCGCGGCTGCGACGTCATCGACGGTTACGCTCCCGCGCTCTCTTCCCTTCGCGACGAGGTCCGCCACCTGATCTACCGATGGCGGACTGCTTGGCAGCACCGATGCACCCACGGGAGACAGTCTGCAGTATTGGTTCCATCAAATGGCAGACCCATTTTTGTCACCGAAGGTAAGACTAACGTCCTTACCGAATTGAGATCACTTAAAGGTTTAGCCGGAGTTTGATCAGGAAAGTAAAGTCAATTACGCGGTCTGGATTCCCGGCGCCCGGCGACACCCTCCGGCGGACGCAACTCTTTCGCTGCCTGGAAGTCGTCGGCCATCCTCTTTGTCGCTGCATTGGACCGCGCCAGGCTCCCGGACTTTCCCTGGTCAACCGCCCTGATATCCCGCTTGTCATCGCGGCCGAACTGTTATCAACCGCCCGCGTGGTATGCCCGCTTCACAGGGGTTCGGTAGTCGTCCGCGACCTGGCTCGCGCCGCTGTCCACGTCGATCCGGACCAGCCGTGTCCGGCCGCCGCCGTCCACGCGGAGCGTCACCTCCCGCTCCCCCGTCCAGGTGGCGGCCGCCGGCTTCTGGACGGCGATCTTCTCGCTGACCTGCCTGCTTGCCAGGTCGTACACCACCAGGCCCGGGGCCTGGCCCGGCACGTACACGGCGACCCTGCGCCCGTCGGCGGCCAGCGCCACGACCTTGCCGTCGCCGTCCCACGCGGGCAGGTTGAAGCCCACGATCTGGGGCGGGGTGTCGCGGCGGAGCACGCGCCCGCGCAGGTCCGTGACGGCCAGGTCGGTCGTCGAGCCGCTCCGGACCAGCAGCATCTCACCGCCGTCGCCGCTGAACCCGGCCGGGTTCCAGTTGAGGGGGGCCGGCAGCGAGCCGATCTTCTTGCCGGTGACGGCGTCGAACACGCGGCCCCGGTGGGAGCCGTCGTTGTCGAAATAGGCCAGCCGTCGGCCGTCCGGCGACAGCATCAGCGTCGTCTCGTCCACGCCCACCTCGTTCCTGGGCTGCTTGATCGATCCCACGCGCTTGCCGGAGGGGTAGGTGACGAGGGCTCTGTCCGCCGCCCTGAAGTAGGCCATCCGGGCCCCGTCGGCGCTCACCGCGACCGGCCTGTTGCCCTCCCCCAGCGCCTTCAGCGTGCGCGTGGCGCCGCTGCGGAGCACGACCTGGAGCGTCCTGCCCTTGAGCGGTTCCGCGTAGCGGATCGGGTCGCTCGCGGCCCCCGCGGCCGGCGTGATCGCGAACGGCGCCAGCAGGGCGGCCGCGACGGCAAGGTGACTCACTCTCACTTCGGCACCCCCGCGTGGATCGTGTACTTGTCCACCTGCTTGGTGGCC
Organism: Nonomuraea sp. NPDC004186; assembly: GCF_053603495.1. NCBI lineage: Bacteria > Bacillati > Actinomycetota > Actinomycetes > Streptosporangiales > Streptosporangiaceae > Nonomuraea > Nonomuraea sp. NPDC004186. The sequence continues at coordinate 12,866 of NZ_JBSGFQ010000006.1, forward strand.
CCCGTCGCGGGGTCGAGCGCGTAGACCCGGGTGGTCCGCCGCAACTCCTCGTCGGAACCGACGACGCGGCGGAGCTCCAGCCGCCCGCCCGGACCCCAGGCCAGGCTCGAGGTGCCCTGCGTCGCCTTGATCGGTCTGCCCTTGCCCGCCCAGGCGCGGGCCAGCAGGTCGTACGTCCGCACCCGCTCAGGCTGCTTGCCCGCCGTGGGCGGCCGCACCAGGAGCGTGTGGCCGTCGGCCGCCAGCACGAACTCGGAGTCCCTGGACACGACCTCCTGGGGCGGCGTGTCGGCGACCGGCTCGCCGTCCAGCGGGTACGCGAGCACCTCGATCGTGTTGTCGTCCTTCGCCCTGGTCGCGAGCACCTCGTCACCGTCGGCGCCGAACCCCTTCGGCACGTCGGTCGCCGGGAGCGTCCTGACCGTCTGGCCGGTCGCCACGTCGACCACCATCGGCGCCCGCGGCTTCGCCGCCTCCGCGAAGCCGACCAGCAGGCGGCGGCCGTCGGGCGACAGGAACAGGTCGACGTACTTGGTGCCCACGCCCTTGCCGTAGGCGGGCAGCACGGTCGCCTTGCCGCCGGGCCACCGCTCGACGACCACCCGGCCGTCGCGGGCCCTGACGTAGGCGATGGTGCCGCCGTCACCGCTGACCTCGAACGGCGCCGGATCGTCCTCCACCTCGTCGGCCCGCGTCCCGTCGGCCTCGGTGGCGTACCGGGCGGCGGCGGGGAACTTCACCCAGCGGCCGTCGCGCAGGTAGAGGTACCAGGGGGCCTTCTTGCACGGGATGAAGTAGTCAGCGCCGCAGTTGGGCAGATGTGCGGCCCGGACCAGCGAGCTCTTGGCCGCCCCCGCCTCCGCCGTGCCGGCCGCGCCCGCCACCATCGCCACGGCCGCCAGCGCCCCCAGGGCCGACGTGATCTTGACTCTCACGCCGGTTTAGACCGCTTCGCCGCCGCAAAGGTTGATCACAAACCCATCACGCCGGGCAGGCGGCGCAGGGCACGTGGCCCGCGGGCCGGGGCCCAGGGCGGCGTGCGGGCGTGGCCGCCGGGGGCGGGGGTCAGCTGCCGGCGGCGCGGTCGCGGAGGACGCGGCGCTGTTGCTCCAGCGCCACCAGCTCCCCGAACAGCTTGTTGTACTCCTGCTGCTCCTCCACCGGATTGAGCCGCTGCATCCGCGACTTCGCCTGCGCGATGGCCCGGTCGACCGCGATGGCCTCGATGGCCGCCAGCATGGCGCCGGCGTAGCGTTCCTCGGCGTGCGCGTCCGCCTGGATGGGCTCCACCGCGAAGCGGGTCACCAGCCCCCGCGCCCCCTCCTCGTGCGCGTGCTCCAGCAGCCGGTCGACCCACTCGCGCCCGCCGTAGGAGCCGGCGGCCACGCCGCCCGCGGCGAGGATGACCTTGTGCAGCGTCACGTGGTCGGGAGCCGTGAACGCCTGCGGGTCGAGCGCGTCGAAGCGGGGCCCGAGCAGCGCCGGGCGCTGCACGGCGAGCTTGAGCAGCTCCCCCTCCACCCGCACGCTCGGATCGACGGGCGCCGCCTGGGGCGCGCGCCTCGGGCGGCCCTGCTGCGCCCCGCCCACCTCGGCGATGCGCTGCATCACGAACCGCTCGTCCATGAACCCCAGCCACCGGTCGAGGTCGATGGCGTAGCGCTTGCGCAGCCCGACGTCCTTGATCCCGGCCACGATCGGCGCGGCGGCGTCGAGCGCGGCGATCTTGCCTTCGTTGCTGCGCAGGTCGTAGCGGGAGATCGTGCTCCTGATCGCGAACTGGAAGAGCGGCTCCCGGCTCGCGATGAGGTCCCGCACGGCCGCGTCGCCCTGCTTGACCCGCAGGTCGCACGGGTCGAGCCCGTCGGGCTGCACCGCGACGTAGGTCTGGGTGACGAACTTCTGCTCGTCGGCGAACGCCCGCAGCGCCGCCTTCTGCCCGGCCGCGTCGCCGTCGAAGGTGAAGATCACCTCGCCCCGGAATTCGGCCTGGTCGAGCAGGAATCTGCGCAGGATCTTGATGTGCTCCTCGCCGAACGACGTGCCGCAGGTGGCCACCGCCGTCGGCACTCCGGCCAGATGGCAGGCCATCACATCGGTATAGCCTTCGACGATCACCGCCTGGGCGCGCTTGGAGATCTCCCGTTTGGCGAGATCAATCCCATAAAGCACCTGGCTCTTCTTGTAAAGCGGCGAGTCAGGCGTATTCAGATATTTCGGACCATCATCGGAATCGAGCAACTTCCGCGCGCCGAATCCGATCACATCGCCCGTGGCGTCCCTGATAGGCCAGATCAGCCGCCCTCTGAAGCGGTCGATGGGCCCCCGCCGGCCCTCCTTGGCCAGCCCGCCCTTGACGATCTCCTCGGCGGTGAACCCGCGCCCCAGCAGATGCCGCGTCAGCGCCTCCCATTCGGCCGGCGCGTAGCCCACCCCGAACAGCTCGGCGTCGGCCCGCTCGAAGCCCCGCTCCGACAGGAACCTCCGCCCGGGCGCCGCGTCGGGCACGAGCAGCTTGTCCGCGTAGAACTCCGCCGCCGCCTTGTGCGCCTCGATCAGCCGGGCCCGCTCGCCGTGGTCGCGCCTGGGGACGTAGCCGCCCTGCTCGTACTGCAGCGTGATCCCGGCCCGCTGCGCCAGCCGCTCGACCGCCTCGCCGAACGACAGGTGCTCGATCTTCTCGACGAACGTGATCACGTCGCCGCCCTCGGAGCAGCCGAAGCAGAAGTACATCCCGCGCTCGGGGGTGACGTTGAAGGACGGGCTCTTCTCGTCGTGGAAGGGGCACAGGCCCTTGAGGTTGCCGCCCCCTGCGTTGCGCAACTGGATGTGTTCGCCGATCACGTCGGCGATGGGTGAACGCTCACGTACGAGCGCGATGTCGACATCACGGATCCGGCCAGCCACGCCGGTGAGTCTATTCCGCCCCACCGACGGTTCCGCCCCTCCGGGCCCGGTACGGGTAGGCGCGCATTACCTGTCGGTTGCTAAAGAGGGAAACCGGCTCTGCGGGAGCTCCCGGTCGGCTACAAAGGTAAAGGTTGTCGGTGGAAACGGTGACACGGGTGGAGATCATGCGCACGGGGCATCTCGGACGATGGGCGGCCGTCACGGCCGCCCTGTTGCTGACCGGTGCCTGCTCCCAGGCCACCGGCCTGGCGGGGGTCAACGCGACCTCGCCGTCGACCCCGCCGGCCACGAGCCCGCCGGCCGCCGCGCAGCCCGGCGAATCGGCGGAGCCGGAGGCCGAGCACCAGGCGGCCGAGCAGCCGCCCAAGGGCGACGACCCGGTGAAGGTGCCGCCGCCGAAGATGTCGAAGTACGAGTACACCTTCCCGGTCAAGGGCTGCAAGACGACCTACCAGCGCCAGCTCCTCGTACTGCCCAAGACGACGATCTGGGCGCCGCAGGGGTGCGCGTTCGTGGCCCCGATCGGCGGCGTCGTGGACGAGGTGAACCTCCAGGACAAGTGGAGCCCGTCCACCGACGCGGGGGCCGCCCGCGAGGGCAGGTTCGTCACGATCATCGGCGAGGACGGCGTGCGTTACCTCGGCGGTCACCTCGACACGATCGCCGACGGCGTCCGGCCGGGCGTCCCGGTCAAGGCGGGCCAGCTGCTCGGGCGGGTGGGCCGGACGGGCAACGCCCGCGAAACCGGGCCCAACCTCTACTTCGCGATCTCGTGGAAGACGGGCCCGGCCTTCTGGTGGGTACGCAGGGGCATGGTCAAGCCCTGGGACTACCTCGACGCCTGGGCGACCGGCAACCGCACGTACTCGCCCAGGGAGGAGACGCTGGCGTTGCGCGGCAAGCTGGGCGAGACGCCGGGCTGCGCCGTGCAGTGCGGGTCGAAGAAGGTCCCGCAGGCCGGCAAGACCCAGGGCCCGAAGCCGAAGCGCACCGACGACGGCGTGATCACCGTCACCCCGTCGATAGCTCCTTTTGATCAACAATGACGCGTGACCTGATGAGCTCCTGGATCTCGTCCACGACGTCCCAGACGTTGACGTTCATGCCGGCGATCACGCGTCCCTCGCGCAGCCAGTACGCGATGAACTCCAGGCTCTCCGGCTCGCCGCGGTAGACGATCTCGTCGTAGCCCTCGATGTCGCCGGAGAACTCCATGCCCAGCTCGTACTGGTCGGTGTAGAAGTACGGGATCCGGTCGTAGACCACGTCCTGGCCGAGCATGGACCGGGCGGCGGCGGGGCCGCCGTGCAGGGCGTTGGCCCAGTGTTCGACGCGCAGGCGGCGCCCGTACAGGGGGTGGAGGGGCTCGGCCACGTCGCCGGCGGCGAACACGTCGGGGTGCGAGGTGCGCAGCGCGGCGTCGGTGTGGATGCCCTGGCCGACGTCGAGCCCGGCGTCACGGGCGAGCCCGACCTCGGGCGCGGCGCCGATGCCGACGACGACGAAGTCGGCGGCGAGCCGCTCGCCCGAGCTGAGCCGCACGCCCGTCTCGGTGATCTCGGCGGCGGCGGTGCCGAAGCGCAGGTCCACGCCCTTGCTGACGTGCAGGCGGGCGAACAGGTCGCCGAGCTCGTTGCCGAGCGGCCGGTTGAGCGCGGTGGGCTCGGGCTCGACGACGGTGACCTCGCAGCCGGCCGCGCGGGCGGCCGCCGCGGTCTCCAGCCCGATCCAGGAGGCGCCGACGATGAGCACGCTGCCCGCGCTCGCCAGGCGCTCTTTGAGCGCCTCGCTGTCGTGGACGGTCCGCAGATAGTACGCGGGCCCCGGCAGGCGTCGCGGCGTGGCGCCGGTGGCGATGAGCAGCTTGTCGTACCGCCGGCGCGACCCGTCGCCGAGCCTGACCAGGTGGTTGTCGAGCTCGATGCGCGTGACGCGCGTGCCGAGCCGCAGATCGACGGCGTTGTCCGCGTACCACTCCGGGCCGTGGACGAAGATGCTCTCTCGTTCGCTCTTGCCCTGGAGGTAGTCCTTGGACAGGGGCGGTCGTTCGTAGGGCCGTTCGTTCTCCGCGCCGATGAGCACGATCTCGCCGTCGAAGCCTTCCTCGCGCAACGTCTCCGCGGCCTTGGCCCCCGCGAGTCCGGCACCGACGATCACATATGTGGCCATGGGCGCAGTATCCGCCTGCGACGGTCATGGGGAAAGCCGGGTGTACCGGATCATGGGGAAACTTGGTCAGCGGGAGAGCCTGCGGTGCCACGCCACGGCGGAGGTGTCGGTGAGCGAGGCGATCTGGTCGATCACCACGCGGACGCGGGCCGCGTCGTCGGCGGCGCCCAGGTACGCGGGCCTGAAGGCGGGCTCCAGCGTGCCCGGAGCGCCCAGCGTGATCATCGAGGCCAGTTCGGTGATGAGCTCGCGCTGCCTGGCCTGGTTGGCGTTGTGGTCCCTGGTGGCCATGACGTAGTGGGCGGTGACGCCCTTGAGCAGGGCGCACTCCAGGCGGGTGGCGTGGGGCACGACGAGGTCGGCGCGGTGGCGGGAGCCGTACACCTCCTTGGTGGCGGTCTGGGCCGAGCGGCAGAAGCGGCCGATGAGGCCGCTCGTGAGGGCTTTGAGCCCGGCCAGGTCCGCGAGCGTGGCCTCGAAGCGGCGCGGCCAGAGCGGGTCGGTGATCAGCTTGGCGAAGATCTCCTCCAGCTCGCCGAGGTCGGCGTTGGGGGCGTACCAGGTGCGGGTGGTCTCGCACACCAGCGTGCGCTCGATGGGCGAGCGCAGCGCCTCGGGGGTGACGTGGCCGGAGTGGAGCGCGTCCTCGAGGTCGTGTACGGAGTAGGCGACGTCGTCGGCCCAGTCCATGATCTGCGCCTCGAAGCTCACCCGCCCGTCGGGCGCGCCGTCCCGGATCCACCGGAACACGGGTAGATCATCGTCATATACGCCGAATTTTGCGGATTTTTCGCATGTCCAGGGATATTTGATGGAAGCGTCGAGCGCCGCCCGCGTCAGGTTGAGCCCGGCGCTGCGGCCGTCCTCCGTGAGGACCTTGGCCTCCAGCCTGGTGAGCAGGCGCAGGCTCTGCGCGTTGCCCTCGAAGCCGCCGCACGAGGCCGACAGCGCGTTGAGCGCCATCTCCCCGTTGTGGCCGAAAGGTGGGTGCCCCAGGTCGTGCGCCAGGCACGCGGTCTCCACCAGGTCGGGATCGACGCCGAGCGTGGCGCCCATCTCCCTGCCGACCTGACCGCATTCGAGGGAGTGCGTGAGCCTCGTGCGCGGGATGTGCTGGCCGCCGCCGAGGGACTCGGCAGGGCCCACGACCTGCGTTTTCGCGGCCAGCCTGCGCAGGGCGGCACTGTGCAGCACGCGGGCGCGGTCGCGCTCGAATGCGGAGCGTTCGGGATTGCCGGGAGGTTCCGGAACCCAACGCTCCTGATCATGGTCATCGTAGTACGGCATTGCTTAGGTGATTTTATCCAGTTTCCGGTCTCCGCTAAGGTCGAGCCTCGCGAGAACCCCTTCCCCGGGAGCCCTCACCCCATGACGACAGCGTTCCGAGCAGTGCTGGCCTTCATCCTGCTCGCCGGCTTCTACGTTCTGGTCGGCCTCTTCCTGGTGGCCGCCATCTTCTTCGATGTCCTGCTCCTCGTGGACTTCCACGCGAACACCCTCAAGCTCGCGATCATCCTCACCCTGGTCGCCGGCGCGCTCGTACAGGCCCTGTTCGTGGTGAGCCGCCGCCAGGGCGGCGAGCAACCGGGCGTGCCGATCGGACGCGAGCACGAACCCGCGCTCTGGCAGACGGTCGAGGAGCTCGCCCAGCGCGTGCGCACGGCGCCGCCGGACGAGATCCGGCTGGTGGCGGAGGTGAACGCGGCCGTTTCCGAGGACACGCGCTGGCTGGGGATGAAGGCGACGCGGCGGCGGATGTTCATCGGGCTGCCGCTGCTGCAGACGCTGACGGTGGACGAGCTGCGCGCGGTGCTCGGGCACGAGCTGGGCCACTACAGCGGCGCTCACACGCGGCTGGGCGCGCCGGTCTACCGGGGGCGGGTCTCGCTCCTCGCCACCGTCCAGGGGCTGCGCAACCACCCGTTCGTCCAGCGCCTGTTCACCTGGTACGCCAAGTTCTACCTGCGGGTCTCGCAGGCCGTCTCGCGCAAGCAGGAGCTGGAGGCCGACCAGTTCGCGGTCGCGATCGGCGGGCGGCAGGCCATGGCCGGGGCGCTGCAGAAGATCCAGACCACCGCGACCGGCTGGGACCTCTACGTCGCCAACTACCTGTCGCTCACCGGCGCGGGCGGCACCAGGCCCCTCTCGGTGTTCGGGGGCTTCCACGCGCTCATGAGCGACTCCGACCGGCAGGCCGAGATCGCCAAGCTGGGAGAGGAGCCGCAGGAGGTCTCGCCGTACGACTCCCATCCGAGCCTGACCGAGCGCCTGGCCGCCATCGAGCACCTGCCGGAGCCGCCGCACGTCCCCGACCCCCGCTCGGCCCTGACGCTGCTGCGCGACGCGAACGTGGCGGTGCAGGCCGTGGAGCAGTCCATGTGGACGCCGGAGGCGCTGACCGGGCTGCGGCCGGTGTCGTGGGAGGAGCTGGTGTCGCACGCCATGTACGCGGGCCGCAACGCCGACGCCCTCCACGACCTGGCGGTCGCCGGCCAGCGGGTGATGGGGGCCGCGCGGCCGTACCTGGACGCCGCCTTCGAGGCGATCGCCCGGGGCCGGCAGGCGGAGCTGGAGGCCGTCCTGCGCGAGCAGGGCTGGAACGCGTCGGAGACCCTGCTCGCCGGGGTGCTGGGGCAGGCGCTGGAGGCGGTGCTGATCCAGCTCGGCGAGGCCAAGTGGACGCTGTCGTGGTCGGGGCCGGCGCGGCTGCTGTTCGACGACGGGGAGGAGGTGGCGCTGTCGGAGTACGCGGCCCAGGTGTCGGCCAATCCGGAGGCCGTCTCCGGGCTCCGGCGGTGGCTGGGGGACCACGGCATGCGCCACGACTACGTCCCGATCGAGGAGCCCTCCCCCGGGCAGCCCGCCGAGGCCGCGACCCCCTCGATCTAGCGCAGCGCCCGCTCGAATCCGGCGCGGTGCTCGGCGACCCAGTCGTGGCAGGCGCGCACCTGCGCCACCGCCCCCTGCTCGCGCAGCCTGATCGCGTACGCCAGCCCCTGCGCGGCATCCCGCTCGATGCCGCGCCGGCATCGGTCCTGCCACCAGAGGATCGTCTCGACCACCTCGCCGCGCTCCCGCAGCCCGTAGGCGTCGCAGATCAGCCGCACCCGCCGGGCCGCGTCGGCCGGGTCGGCGATCAGCGGGCCCAGGCCCGCGTACTGCCAGCAGACGTGCGCCACGTCGTGAACGCGCCGTCCCGGCCCCGCCATGTCCCAGTCGATGAACGCCACCGGCCGCGGCTCCTCGCCCCGGTAGACGGTGTTCCGGGGAGACAGGTCGTTGTGGCAGACCACCTCCTCCTCCCCTGCCAGTGAGGTGCCGGCGGTCAGGTCGTGGAACTCCCGCACCAGCTCCGCGGCCCGCGCCAGGCTCTCGTCCGAGGCGACGCCGTCCGGCTGGACGTCCTCCCAGGCCACGTGGCCGTCCATGAAGCTCAGGATCTCCCGACCGCGCTCATCGAGGCCCAGGAACCGGGGCGCGGCCGCCCATCCGCTCCGCTCGAAGAGGCGCAGCAGCTCGTGCACGTACGCGGCCCGCTGTCCGGGCGTGCGGCGGACGGTGTCGCCGACGCGGACGACCGCGTTGACGAAACCCCCGGGGAGGTGTGTCTCGGACATGGTCTCCAGCCTGTCGCATAGGTCAGCGGTTTGAGGCTTTCACGCGGTCGATGGCCTGTTCAGCGCGCAAAGTCTCACAGGGCAGTGCAATGAAACACTTGAAGGTATGACTGAGAGCGAAATCATCGAGTTCGTGTCCGGTTTCCCCGGAGTCGTGACCCAGACCATCGAGGAGAACAGCGAGGCCCCCGAGATGGCCTGGGGCGACACGTTCTTCTTCTACGACCCGGAAGGCACCCTGGAGACCCATCCCCGGCAGCCGTTCGCCACGATCGTCATCAAGGACTACCCGGATTGGGACACCTTCTCCGACCTGAACAGGCCGGGCGTGTTCCGGCTCAACATCGCCGTCGGGCGCGCCACCCTCCAGCGGCTCGCCGGCGACGACGCCGAGGTCGACTACACGGCCGAGGACCGCGTCCTCCCCCACCCCAAGTACGCGACCCAGGGCTGGATCGCCATCGTGAACCCGGGCGAGCAGGCCCGCCCCCTCCTGACCGAGGCACACACGCGCGCCGTCACCCGCCACCGCCCCCGCAAGACCTCCTGACCCTCGCGCCTGGCCGGTCCCCGGCCAGGCGCAGCGAGGTCAGCGGGGTTCGTCGTCCCAGTCGGGGGGCGTCACCGTGCCGGAGAGCCAGTCGCGGCGCAGGATCGCGTAGCCGACGGCGTCGTGGACCGTGCCGTCCAGGCCCGGCCACGACTCCCGGTAGTGCGACTCCTTGGCGTACCCGCTCTTGCGGAAGACCGCCCGCATCGCGTGGTTGTCCTGGCGGGTCGTGCCCTCGATCCGGTTGACGCGCGGGAGCTCGGTGAACAGGTAGCCGGTCAGCCAGGCGACCGCCGCGGCGCCGAGGCCCCGGCCCCGCCATTCCCGCCCGATCCGCAGGTCGAACAGGGGGGTGTCGTCGGCGAGGTCCTGCAGCCGGACCAGGCCCGCGCGCTCCCCATCGGCGAGCACCCAGAACGTCCTGGACTCCTCGTCGTCGTAGAGGCCGTCCGCGGCGCGCTCGCGCACGGTCTCGGGGTCCTGGACGCCCGCGTGAAAGGGCCATTCGTGCCCGGTGAGGAAGCCGACGAGCGCTTCGACGTCGTCCGGGGAGAATCTCGTGAACTCGATCTGCACCCCCCGCATCCTTCTGACGGGCTCCGCGCGGGGTCAACCGAATTTCAGCGGGTCAGCCGATCACTCGCTCGGGGCTGTCCAGCCAGACCCGCTGCCCGTCGGGCGTGATCGTCACGCCGAACCGCTCCCGCTCCGGCTCGCCCCAGTCCGCCCACGTCCGGCGGGCGTCACCCGGCTCGGCCAGGACGTCCTCGGCCAGGACGGCGCCCGGCGGGGTGTCGCGCCGCGTCCACGTCATGGTCGTGAGCGGGGAGAACCGGCCGTCGGCCGTGCCGTCCGGCCCGACCACGAGCCGCAGGGCGTGCCCGTCGCCGTACGGCGCGACCACCACCCCGCCCGGCCTGGTCTGCGCGATCCAGGCGTACGGCACGGTCCGCACGGCGTACGTCGCGTGCACCCCGTCGTACGGCGCCCGCTCGGCCCACCCCGCCGCGCCGTCGCCCACGACCAGGTGCGGGAGCGCTCCCGCGGCGGCCAGGTTCTTGGCGGCCTGCTCGGCCACAGTGGGATCCGCCTCGATGGAGGTCACACTCCCCGACTGCCCGACCAGCCGGCACAGCAGGGCGGCAGTCCACCCCGTACGCGTGCCCACCTCCAGCACCCTCTGGCCCGGCGCCGGTCCGAGCAGCTCCAGCAGGTCGGCGACCGCGCTGGGCGCGGGACAGGAGCACCCGTCGGCGGCGACGATCGGGCGCCCGGCGTAAACGGCGTCCCACCAGGCCGGCGGGTCGGCCTCCCGGTCGATCGGCGCGCTCCCCCCGTCGCGCTCGGGCGACTCCCCCACCGGCGGCACGAACCAGTGGCGCGGGACCGCCCGCAGCGCCTGCTCGATCGGCCGGGTGAGGGGCGGGCGGTGGTCGGTGATCGCCGCGATCATCGCGTCGAGCCGCCACGCGATGTGCGTGAACATCACACCTCCCCGTTCGCGAAAGGATGCCCGCATTCGTGCCTCCCCACAGCTCCACCTCCATATCTCGGGAAACGCTATCCGTGACGGTACGACTACGATCCGGATGCGGCAAGGGTTTCCATGGAAGTCACCGCCGAGGTGGGCGGCGCTGACATCCGGCCCGCGCGCCGGGTGAGGGAACGCCGTCAGAAGCGCCGCCAAAACGCTGCGTATCTCCCCGATCACCCAGTAAATTCGGAACCATCGCGCCAAACACCGGCGAGGGGGGATCGGGGTGCCGGGGAGCACGGCGATCGGCGGGCGTTACCAGCTGGTCACCTGCCTGGGCGGCGGCGCCGCGGCCGAGGTCTGGCTGGCCTTGGACCTGGGCCTCAACCGGAAGGTCGTGGTCAAACGTCTGCTGGCCGACAACCCCGGGTCCAGCCGGTTACGCGCCGAGGCGCGGGCCCTGGCCGCGTTCAACCACCGGCATGTGGTCACCCTGCACGACACGGTGGACGACCCGGAGACGGGCACGTTCTGGCTCGTGATGGAGCACGTGACCGGCGGGAGCCTGGACGGCCGGACCATGTCACCGGAGCGGGCGGCGCACGTCGGCGCTCAGATCGCGGACGCGCTGGCCGCCATGCACGCCGAGCGCATCGTGCATCTCGACGTGAAACCGGCCAACATCGTCGCCGCCGACGACGGCGTCGTGAAGCTGGCCGACTTCGGCGCCGCGTACCGGGTCGGGGGCCGCGACACGATCACCTCGAACGGCGCCATCAGCTACACCGTCGCCTACGCCGCCCCCGAGGTCATCAGGGGGCAGCCCGACCCCAGGTCCGACGTGTTCTCCCTCGGGGCCACCCTCTACGCGCTGGTCGCCGGGCGTCCGCCGCGCCGGGGAGCCGGCGACACGGAGTCGGACGCCGACATCGTGGCGTGGCGGGCCGCGCATTCGGACGTCTCGCTGACGGCGGACGTGGGACCGCTGGACGGGCTGCTGCGGGAGATGCTGCGGCTGGACCTCCGGGACCGTCCGGAGATCGAGGACGTACGGAAACGGCTGGCCGAGATCACCGGAACGCCGCCGCCGGTCCCCGCACGGCGACGGTTTCCGCTCCTCGTGGCGGCGGTGGCCGCCGCGGCGGTGCTGATCGCCGCCGGGTCCGTCCTCGGAGAACGCGGCACACCGCCACCCAGAGCCTCGGTGGCCCCCGCCACCCCTGCGCCAGCGGGGGACCTCTTGATCGGCGACCCCCGCACGGCCGACCCCTGCGCCATGACCGACGCCACCGCGCTCGACCGGTTCGGGAAGACCGAGCTCGACCGCGACTACGGGAACTTCGACCGGTGCGACGTCAGAGTGTCCCCGCCGGGCGGCGGAGTCGTGGACGTCGTGGTGGACCTCAACCACGACCCGCCTCCCGAGCAGCTCGGGGTGGCGCGGACCGTGGGCGGCATCACGGTGGCCGACGACCCCGCCGAGAGCGACGAGTGCTCGCGGACGCTCGTCCTGCCCGGCGTGGACGACGTCATCGTGAAAGTCCGGGCCAAGTGGGAGGGCGACGAGGGCAAGGCCGGGCTCTGCGAGATCGCCGACGCCGCCGCCACCGTCGCGGCGCGGGCGCTCGGCCGGGGCCCGCTCGAACGCCGTACCCCGCCGCTCCCCGCCACGTCGCTGGCGCAGCGGGACGCCTGCTCGCTGCTGTCCGGCAAGGCCCTGGAGGCCGTCCCGGGCATCGACGCCGCCGGCCCGGACGTCGGGTTCGGCGGGTGGGACTGCGAGTGGGACAGCACCACCAGTGACACCTGGGTGGACCTGGACTTCGACCGCGACCAGCCGCCCACCGCCGAGGACGGGACGGCCACCCGGATCAACGGCTACCGCGCCTTCATCCGGCCGGACCGGGAGGAGTGGACCTGCGAGGTCGAGGTGGTGTTCCGTCCGTACACCGATCAGGACGGCCGGACGGCGGTCGAGGAGGTACTCCTCGTGATCGGCGGCTCGCGCCCCATGGACCGGCTGTGCGGGATGGCCACCGCGCTCGCCCGCTCGGCCACCGCCGAGCTGCGCGGCGCCTGACGTCACGTTCCCGGGGAGGGTCCCGGAGAGGTTGGGGCACCATACGGCTGCGTCCGACAAGCACCGAGGAGGCGAACAGAGATGAGCGCTCCCCACAGCCTCGCCCACGGCGTGGACCCGGCCGTCCCGGGCACGCTGCACGCCCGCACCATCATGGGCGGCATCAGGGTCGCGCCACGCCCGGGCCGCCATGTCCGCTTCGGCCGCGACCAGCGCCCGAACGTCGACCTGCGGGTGGGCGCGGACGACCAGTCGGTGAGCCGCCTGCACGCCGAGGTGACGTACGAGGACAGCCGGTGGTGGCTGCGCAACCTGGGCCAGCAGCTCGTCCGCCTGCCGCGCGGCCAGCTGATGCACAGCTCCACCGACCCCGTCCCGCTGGCGCCGGGCTACACCCCGCTGTTCATCAGGGGCTCCGGCTACCGCCAGCACCTGGTGGAGCTCTACGTCACGGGCGCCTACGGCGACATCCAGGCCGACCTGCACGCGGCCGCGACCACCCCGCCGAAGATCTGGGGCCTCAGCGAGACGGAACGCCTGCTCCTGGTGGTGCTGGGCGAGCGCTACCTGCTGTACGAGGAGGCTCCGCGCCCGTTGACGTACAACCAGGCCGAGGCCCGGCTGGCCTACCTGCGGCCCGGGGAGAAATGGCGGGCGGGCATCGTCGAGGACCGGATCGAGGCCGTGCGGCACCGCCTCCACGCCGCCGGCTTCCCGTACCCGCTGCGCCACGACCGGTCGGAAGGCCGCCCGTACGACAACAACCTCCTGCACAACCTCCTCAGAGGCCTGGTGGAATCGACCACCCTCGTCCCCCCGGACCTGGACCTCCTGGAGACCCCATGAAACGATCTGGCCCTGTGATCCGGGCGCCCCGTATCGTCGCCGCATGACCACTGTGCTCTGCGTACCGCAATGGCAAGGCTCGGCGTCCGGCAGCGCGCCGCGGCTGATGGCCGGGGCCCGCCGCGCCGCCGCGCTCGTCCCGGCCGACGCGGTGGTGACCGTGCCGGTGCTCGAGGCCGACGGGGACAGGGCCGCCGGGGTTCGCGCGTACGACGTGCTCGTGGAGAACCAGCGGCTGACGCGCGAGGCACTGGCCGGCATCGACGACCGGGTGATCACCGTCGGCGGCGACTGCGCGGTCGACATCGCGCCGATCGACGCCGCCCACGCCCGCTACGGGGACGCTGTGACGGTGCTGTGGATCGACGCGCACCCGGACGTCTACAGCCCGCAGACCCTGCCGTCGGGCGCCTTCCACGGGATGGTGGTGCGCGCGCTGCTCGGGGACGGCCCGACCGGCCTCACGCCGGAGCATCCGCTGCGACCGCACCAGTTGATCATCGCCGGGGAGCGGGCGGGCGACGTGTCCGAGCACGAGTACCTCGAGAAGACCGGCCTGCGCAGGTACGGCGTGAACGACCTGGAGCGCGTGCTCGACGATCTGCGGGGCCCCGTGTACGTACACGTCGACCTCGACGTCCTGGAGCCCACCGCCTTCGGCTCGACCTGCTACCCGGAGCCGGACGGCGTGCGGCCGCAGCGGCTGATCGACCTCGTCTCCCAGGTGGACGACGTCGTCGGGGCAGCCATCACCGAACACGCGCCGTCCGGCGACGACGCCGACCCCGGCGAGGCCGAGGTGATCCGCCGCCTGGGCACCGCGCTGACGCGCTGACGAACACGATCGGTCAGGCGAAGTAGTTGCTGCTGATATGCGGAGACAGCAAGGCCTACGAGGAGATGCCGGCCGACCCCGGGCTCCTGGACGACTGCAAGGCCAGGGGCGACAAGCTGATCCAGAGCGGTGGCCTGGAGCCTCCGGCGGACGCCACGACGGTCCGGGTACGTGACGGCGAGGTCCTCCTCACCGACGGCCCCTTCGTCGAGTCCAAGGAGGTCGTGGCCGGGTTCAGCCTGATCGAGTGCGCTTCCCGCGAGGAGGCCGTCGAGGCCGCCCCTACGCATCCCGTGGCCCGCCACGGCACGATCGAGCTGCGAGCCGTGCAGCCTTGACCGTCGAGGCGACGATCGAGGGCCTGTTCCGGGAGGAATGGGGCCAGATCGTCGCGACGCTCATCCGGGTGACCGGTGACTGGGACCTGGCGGAGGAGTGCGCAGGACGCCTTCGCGCCAGGCGCTCCAGCGGTGGCCGGCGGACGGGATCCCACCGGGACCGGGCGCCTGGCTCACCACAACCGCCCGCGACAAGGCGATCGACCGGCTCCGCCGCGCCGCCGTGGGCACCGCCAAACTGCGGGAGCTGGCCGCCCGCCCCGTCCCGCCCGCGGCCGATCCGGAGCTCGGGGACGATCGGCTACGGCTGATGTTCACGTGCTGCGTTGTGGCATTTGACCGAGGAACGCTGGACCAGAGAACGGCCGAGCGATGTGCGGGACATCATGGAGCTGGCTGCCAGTGAGGACGGGCGCCATGTGTATGCGCTGGGCAGCGCGGTGGGGCGGCTCAGCCGGTGACGGCCATGGCTCAAAGGGCTCAGTGTCGCCGGACGCCACCGAGCATGACGCCCGGGCCGCCCACCTCCCCTGAGCCACGTCACGGCCGACGCCCGGAACGCCGCCCCGCGCCACCACGGGGTCCGGGCGGATGAACCGCTTCCCCTTCCCAGGTGCCGTACCCGTACGGGCTGGACGCCGTGCGGGCACGGCAGCATGACAGAGGCCAGGCCACCGGTCACACCGACCACGAAGGCGATTCACACGACGTTGGCCTGTCCGGGCGCACGCGGCAGCCGTGACACTTCAAGGCCGCCGGCGATCAGGACCACCTCGGCGACGACGATCAGCCGGTAGCCCCTCGCGCTCGGCGGTCAGGATGGCTGGACTTCGTCGAAGACGGCGAGGGCTTCGGCGGGGTCCGGGCTCACGAGGCGTTCCAGACCGGCCGTCGTGATCTCCGCCCACCTGCCGGCCCGTGCCCACATCTGTTCCTCGAAGGCGCGGACGGCCTCGTCCAGATCGCCAGGGCCGGGGGCGGCGACGACGGACTCGGCGAGTTCGGCGCCTTCCAGCATCGCGAGGTTCGCGCCTGCCCCCAATGGGGGCATCAGGTGGGCGGCGTCGCCCAGGAGCGTCACCCCGGGGACGTGGGCCCAGGTGTGGGACACGGGCAGGACGTAGAGGGGGCGGTGGACGAAGGCGGTGCCGTGGCGGAGGAGGTCGAGGACGGGAGCGGCCCAGCCGTCGAACATGGCCAGCAGGCTTGATCGCACGGCCTCGACGTCAGCCAGGTCCAGGCCTGCGTCCAGGCCCATATGCCGGTCCACGTTCGTGTGCCAGTCCAGCGGCGCGCGGAACCGGGCGTACACCTTGACGTGGCCGCCGCTGTTGCGCTGGGCGACGAGGGAGCGGTTCACGCCGTACACAGCCATGGAACCGTCGCCGACCAGCCGGGCGAGGTCGGGGTGGCGGGTGTCGACGTCGTCCAGGGAGGTCTCGACCGAGGTGATGCCGGTGTAGTGCGGCGTCGCGGACGAGACTGCCGGGCGGACCCGGGACCAGGCGCCGTCCGCGCCGACCACGAGGTCGAACGTCTCCTGCCGCCCGTCCGCGAAATGGACCAGCACGCCATCCCGGGTCTCCGGCACCACCTCGGTCACGCCCCGCCCCCACTGAACGTCCAGGGAGCCGAGCAGCAGGTCACGGAGTTGCCCACGGTCGATCTCGGGATTGGCCAGGTCCCCCGGACGGGGTTGCCAGTCGCGGAGGACGGTCCCGTCCGTGTCCAGGATGCGCATGGCCTGCCCCTCGGGACGGGACAGCGCCTGGAACTCCGCCAGCAGTCCCGCCTTGCTCATCGCGAGCTGGCCCAGCCCTTCGTGCAGGTCCAGCATGCCGCCCGGGGGACGGGCGTCGGGGGCGGGATCGCGTTCGAGGACGGTGACGGGGTGATCGTGGCGGTGCAGGACGCGGGCGAAGGTAAGGCCGGCAGGGCCGCCCCCAATCACAGCGATACGGTGTCTCATGGCGATATACTGTATTTATCTTTTACGGTGTATCGCAACAGTACGATGTAACCCATGACTGTGTGGGACCGGCCGGAGCCGCCGACTCGCCCCGCGCCGCTCGACCGGGAGCGGATCGTTGCCGCCGCCGTCGCGCTGGCCGACGAGGGCGGGCTGGAGGCGGTGTCGTTGCGCAAGGTAGCCGCCCGGCTGGACGTCGGCCCGATGCGGCTGTACGGATACATCTCCACCAAAGAGGAGCTGTTCGACCTCATGGTGGACGAGGTCTACGCCGAGATCCTCCCCGAGGAGCCGCCCGGCGACTGGCGGGAGGTGCTGCGCATCCGCGCCCACCTCACCAGGCAGGCCACCCTCCGCCACGAATGGCTGGCCGACCTGCTCGGCGGCCGTCCGACCCTGGGCCCGAACGCCCTCGCCGTGACCGAGGCCACGCTGGCCGCCCTCGACGGCCTCGCCGACCTCGACACCGTCATGCGCGCCGTGGAGACCGTCAGCGCCTACTTCACCGGCGCGCTCAGGCGCGAGATCGCGAACCTGCGGGCCGAGCGCGCCACGGGCCTGTCCAAGCGCGACTGGCAGCGCGCCTCCGGCCCGCATGTGAGGAGGATGCTGGCCACGGGCCGCTTCCCGGCGCTGTCCAAGGCCGTGCACGACGGCACGGAGGTGGACGCCGAGGTGTCCTTCGCGACCGGGCTGGACTGGGTCCTCGACGCCGTGGCTGCCAAACTCACCCGGCCGCCGGCGTGACGCTCAGGACTTCCTGGTGACATCCGTGGCACCGCGAGCTCGCGAAATGGCCAACTGCTCCTTGGTCGATCGCTGCGCGGCCCACGACACATCCTTGTGAAACGTGGCTCTCGCCCCCGGGGCTCGGGGCGGGATCCAGCAGGCCCACCCGGTGACCACGCAACGGGCGGGTGCTGGCGAGCGAAGCGAGCGGTCCAGCGGGCCCACCCGGTGACCACGCAACGGGTGGGGTGCCGGCGAGCGGGTCCACCCGGCAACCAGGTCACGCGGGTGGAGGTTAGCGGGTGTCGGAGTCTGAGTCGGTCAGGGCGGCGCGGCCGGCTTCCAGGCGGGCTATCGGGATGCGGAACGGGGAGCAGGAGACGTAGTCCAGGCCCACATCGTGGCAGAAGTGGACGGAGTCGGGGTCGCCGCCGTGTTCGCCGCAGATGCCCAGGTGCAGGTCCGGGCGGGTCGAGCGGCCCTCCTCGACCGCGATCTTGATCAGGCGTCCGACGCCCTCCCGGTCCAGGGTCTCGAACGGGGATACGCCGAAGATGCCCAGGTCGAGGTAGCGGGAGAAGAACGCCGACTCCACGTCGTCCCGCGAGAAGCCCCAGGCCATCTGGGTCAGGTCGTTGGTGCCGAAGGAAAAGAACTCCGCCGCCTCCGCGATCTGGGCCGCGGTCAGGGCCGCCCGAGGGACTTCGATCATGGTGCCGATCAGGGCCTCCACGCCGCTCTCCGCGAGAATCTTCGCCGCCTCCTCGCGTACCGACTCCAGCTCCTGTACGGCCGCCACCAGCGGGATCATGATCTCCGGCCGCGCGCCCGGCACCTCCTTGGCCGCCTGGGCGATGGCCCTCACCTGCATGGCGAACAGGCCCGGGATCACCAGGCCGAGGCGGACGCCGCGGAGGCCGAGCATCGGGTTCTGCTCGTGGAGGCGCTTCACCGCCGCCAGGAGCTTGCGGTCCTTGTCCGTGGCCTCGTCCGTGGCGACCTTGACCGACAGATCCACGATGTCGGGAAGGAACTCGTGGAGCGGCGGGTCGATCAACCGAATTGTGACGGGATTTCCGTCCATAGCCCGAAATATCTCGGTGAAGTCGGCCTTCTGGAGCGGCTCCAGCGCGTCCAGGGCCGTCTGGCGGGCCTCGTCCGTCGACGCCAGGACCAGGTCCTCCACGAGCTGCCTGCGCTCGCCCAGGAACATGTGCTCCGTCCGGCACAGCCCGATCCCCTGCCCCCCGAACCGGCGGGCCCGCGCCGCGTCGTCCGGGGTGTCCGCGTTCGCCCGCACGCCCAGCCGCCGGACCGAGTCCGCGTGGCGCATGATCCGGTCCACGGCCTTGACCAGCTCGTCCTCCGGCTCGGCACCCTCGAAGTACTCGACCACGGCCGAGTCCACGACCGGCACCTCGCCCAGGTAGATCTCCCCGGACGTTCCATCGATCGAGATGACGTCGCCCTCCGACACCACCACCCCGCCGGGCGCGGTGAAGCGGCCTTCGCGCGTCGAGACCTCCAGCTCCTCGGCCCCGCACACGCACGTCTTCCCCATGCCCCTGGCCACCACGGCGGCGTGCGAGGTCTTGCCGCCCCTGCTGGTCAGGATGCCCTTGGCGGCGATCATGCCGGCCAGGTCGTCGGGGTTGGTCTCGCGGCGGACGAGGATGACGTCCTCACCCCGCTCCGACAGCTCCACGGCCCGCGCGGAGGTGAAGACGACCTTGCCCACGGCCGCGCCGGGCGAGGCGTTCATACCCTTGGCGATCCTCTTCTTGTCCGCGCCGCCGTCGAAGCGGGGGAACATGAGCTGCGCCAGCTGGTCGCCGGTGACGCGGGTGACGGCCTCGTCGATCGTGATCAGGCCCTGGTCCACGAGCTGGGTGGCGATGCAGAACGCGGCCGCCGCCGTGCGCTTGCCGACCCGCGTCTGCAGCATCCACAGCTTGCCGCGCTCGATCGTGAACTCGATGTCGCACAGGTCCCGGTAGTGGTTCTCGAGGGTCTCCATGATCCCGAGCAGCTCGTCGTACGAGCGCTTGTCGATGCGCTCGAGCTCCTCCAGCGGGATCGTGTTGCGGATGCCGGCCACCACGTCCTCGCCCTGGGCGTTCTGCAGGTAGTCGCCGTAGATGCCCTGCCTGCCGGTCCCCGGGTCGCGGGTGAAGGCGACGCCGGTGCCGGAGTCGTTGCCGACGTTGCCGAAGACCATGGCCACGATGTTCACGGCGGTGCCGAGGTCGGCGGGGATGCGTTCCTGGCGGCGGTAGAGGATGGCCCGGGGAGCGTTCCAGGAGTCGAAGACCGCCATGACGGCCAGGCGCATCTGCTCGCGCGGGTCGGTGGGGAAGTCCTTGCCGGTCTGCTCGTGGACGATGCCCTTGAACGTCTCCACGAGCCCCTGCAACTCGCCCGCGTCGAGGTCGGTGTCCTGGCGCTTGCCCTTCAGCGCGTCGAGCGCGTGCTCGAACAGGTCGCCGTCGATCCCGAGCACCGTCTTGCCGAACATCTGGATGAGCCGCCGGTACGAGTCCCACGCGAAGCGGTCGTTGCCGCCCGCCTGCTTGGCCAGGCCGTGCACCGACTCGTCGTTGAGCCCGATGTTGAGAACGGTCTCCATCATGCCCGGCATGGAGAACTTCGCCCCGGAGCGCACGCTCACCAGCAGCGGGTCGTCGGCCTGCCCGAGCCGCCGGCCCATCTGCTTCTCGAGCGCGTCGAGGTGCGCGGCGACCTCCCGCTCGAGGCCGTCCGGTACGACGCCCGCCGCCAGGTAGTGACGGCAGGCGTCGGTGGTGATCGTGAATCCGGGGGGAACGGGGAGCCCGAGGTTGGTCATTTCGGCAAGGTTCGCTCCCTTGCCGCCGAGAAGATCCTTGAGATTCCTGTTGCCCTCGGTGAAGTCGTAAACGTACTTGGCCACCACACGCTCCAATCAACGCCTCTGCCCGGACTCTACCGGCGAAATTGATGATGAAACTGCACTCCTCGGATAAGTCATCGTTTGTGCTGGTCAAGGCCCCATCAAAGGTCTAATCCAATTATAGTTCTAGAAGGTCGGAAATTGGATTAGACCAATTGGTTTAAACCAATTCTTGAGAAAGGTGGCGTATGGGTGCAGAATCGGATCACACCCCCACCAGGAGGCCCCCATGGCCACTCCTACCAAGCCCAAGCGACGCGCCCGTATCATCGCGGGAACCGCAAAAACGGCCGTCGATTCGGCGATCTACCTCGATGATCGCCTGCCCTTCGCCCGCTGGCTCCGCCCCCAGCTGCGCAAGCTGTTCCCGAGCCACTGGTCGTTCCTGCTGGGCGAGCTGGCGCTCTACTCGTTCGCGCTGCTGGTGCTGACGGGCACGTTCCTCACGCTGTTCTACAAGCCCAACCCCGACGTGGCCTTCGCGTCCGCGACGGAGATCAGCCTGGACGTGCGGGGCGGGCTGCTGATGCGGCAGCTCCACCACTGGTCGGCGACGGTGTTCGTGCTGGCGATCGTGGCCCACCTGTGCCGCGTCTTCTTCACCGGCGCGTTCCGGCGGCCGCGCGAGCTGACGTGGATGCTCGGGGTGGTGCTGTTCGGGCTGGTGCTGTTCGAGTCGTTCCTGGGCGTCTCGCTGCCCGGCGACCAGCTCGCGATGGCCGGGCTGCGGCAGGCTCAGGGGCTGCTGCTGTCGATCCCGGTGGTGGGCACGTACCTGTCGGCGTTCGCCTTCGACGGCGAGTTCCCCGGGCAGGTCCTGCCGCGCGTCTTCGTCACGCACGTGCTGCTGGTGCCGGGGATCCTGATGGCGGTGGTGCCGCTGCACGCGCTGATCCTCACCTGGCGGCAGAAGCACACCGAGCGTCGCCGGGCCCCAGCAGATGCGGAAGGCCGGGTCAGCGGCGGCCCGTTCTTCCCCTACTTCGCGGTCAAGAACGGCGCGACGGCGCTGTTCACGATGGGGGCCATCGCGGCGCTGGCCACGTTCGTCCGGGTCAACCCGGTGTGGGAGCACGGCGCGTACAGCGCGGGCGGTTACGTCCCGTCGGCGCAGCCGTTCTGGTACTTCGGGGTGCTGGACGGCGCGCAGCGGCTCGTCCCGCCGTGGGAGATCACGGTCGGCGGGTACGTCCTGCAGCCCGGGCTCTGGATTCCGCCGCTGATCCTGACGGTCTTCTTCGGGATCCTGCTGCTCTATCCGTTCCTCGAGCGGCGTTTCACCGGCGACGGCGACCATCACCACCTGCTCGACCGGCCCTCGCAGGCTCCGGTGCGCACGGCGCTGGGCATCGCGGTCATCGCGTTCTTCACCGTGTTGTGGGCGGGAACGTGGTTCTCGGAGGCGGCACCGCCGATGCACTCCGCGCCGGGCTTCCCGCAGCCGCCCCAAGCCCCGCACGCGCTGCTCACCGTGCCGCACGACACCTACGCGATGATCGTGCTCGGGCTGCGGGTGGCCGTGTTCGTGGTGCCGGTGCCGGCGTTCCTGGTCACCCGGGCGGTCTGCCGCAGGCGCGCCGGCTAGAGAGGGTTGTGATCGGGCGGCGCGCCGGGGACACCGTCCCGCGGCGGCAGCCAGAGCACGAACGTGGCCCCCTCCCCCAGCCGCGAGAACACCGCCACCCGCCCTCCGTGCGACTCCACGATCTGGCGGACGATGGCCAGGCCGAGGCCCGTGTGGCGGTCGCGGCGGCTGGACTCGCCGCGCCAGAACCGGTCGAACACCCGCGCCTGGTCGGCCGCCTCGATCCCGGGGCCGTCGTCGCGGACCGCCACCCACAGCCAGCCCTCGGACCTGCCCGCCGCGACCCGGATCGCCCCGCCGGGCGGCGAGAGGCGCACGGCGTTGGAGAGCAGGTTCGCCACGGCGCGGCGCAGCGCGTCGGCGTCGCCGGTCGCCTCCAGGCCCGATCCCAGCTCCCGGGTGAGCGTCAGGTCGCGGGCGGCGGCCGGGGCCGCGTACTCCTCGCACGCCTCGCCCACCATCCTGGCCAGGTCGAGGTCGGCGTCGGCGAACGCGCCGCCCTGCCGCCTGGCGCTGGCCAGCAGGTCCTCGACGAGCCTGGTCATGCGGGTGGTGGCGCGGTCCACGATGGCCACGGCCCTGGCCCGCTCCTCGTCGCTGGCCTCAGGGGCGGCGAGCACGGCGTCCACGTTCGCCCGGATGATCGTCAGCGGGCTGCGCAGCTCGTGGGAGGCGTCGTCGATGAGCTGGCGCTGCGCCCTGAACGCCTCCTCCAGCCGGTCCAGCATGGTGTCGATGGTGTCGGCCAGGTCCTTGAGCTCGTCGCGCGGCCCGTTCAGCTTGATGCGCCGCTTGAGGTCGGTGGCCTGGATCTCCTCCGTCGTACGCGTGATCGACCTGACCGGCCGCAGCACGCGGCCCGCCAGCACCCAGCCGATGCCCAGGCTGGCGACGTAGAGGCCGGCCAGCGTGATCAGCGAATAGTCGCGCAGCGTGGCCATCGTCCGGACGTTGACCGCGTTCTCGACCTCCTCGACGAAGACCACCTCGCGCTTGCCGAGGAAGGTGGTGCCGCTGTAGGTCTTGGCGAACTCCGTCGTGATCGGGCGCTGGTCGGTGGTCTTGGAGACGGCGAAGTAGGTGCCGCCGAGCACGAGCGCGGCCAGCACGAAGAGCAGTCCCGAGTAGAGGACCGTGAGCCGGAAGCGGATGGTGTGGATCACGCCGGTTCCCTGAGCCGGTAGCCCCGGCTGATCACGGTCTCGATCAGGCCCTCTTCCTGCAGCTTGCGGCGCAGGTTGCCGACCGTGACGCGCACGGTGCTGGTGAACGGGTCGGCGTGCTCGTCCCAGACGTGTTCCAGCAGTTCCTCGGAGGAGACCACGTATCCGGGGCGGCGCATGAGGTAGTGCAGCACCCCGTACTCCTTGGGGGTGAGCGCCAGCGACCTGCCGTGCAGCGACACCTCCAGCCTGGCGGTGTCGATCCGCAGCCCGCCCACCTCCAGCACCGACGTGCCGGCGCCGGAGTCCCTGCGCAGCAGGGCCCGCACCCGCGCCAGCAGCTCGGGGAACGCGAACGGCTTGACCAGGTAGTCGTCGGCCCCCTCGTCGAGCCCGCGTACCCGGTCGTCCAGGCGGTCGCGGGCGGTCACCATGATGATCCGCGCGCCCTGCCCGGCCGCGCGCACGCTGCGGCACAGCTGGAACCCGTCCCCGCCGGGCAGGTTGAGGTCGAGCAGGACCAGATCGTACGAGTTCACCTGCAACTTCTCATGCGCGGAAGGCGCGTCGTAGGCGACGTCCACCGCGTATCCCGCACGGACGAGGCCGACGCGCAACGCGTCGACCAGGTCCTCCTCGTCTTCCACCACAAGCAGTCGCATGCCCCGCACCCTAGTTTCGGATGATTCGTTCCGCGATCGGCGCCGCCCGGTCGATGGGGATGGCGAACCCGATGCCGATATTGCCGCCACCCCGCCCGGACGCGATCGCCGTGTTCACCCCGACGACCTCACCCCGGGCGTTGACCAGCGGGCCGCCCGAGTTGCCGGGGTTGATGGACGCGTCCGTCTGCACGGCCGTACGGCGTGCCGAGCCCAACCGTACCTCCCGGTCCAGAGCGCTCACGATGCCGGCGGTGACCGTGCCCGACAGGCCCAGCGGGGAGCCGATCGCGAGCACCTGGTCGCCGACGGCCAGATCTCCGGACCTGCCGAGCGTGGCGGGCGTGAGCTCCCGGGGATAGTCCACCTCCAGCACGGCCAGGTCCTCGTCGTCGTCCTCGCCGATCACGCGGGCGCTGATCCGGCGGCCGTCGTTCAGCACGACGGTCGCCCGGTCGCTGCCCCTGATCACGTGGGCGTTGGTGAGGATGTGGCCGCGGCCGTCCACCACGAACCCCGAGCCGCCCCCGCCGCCCGTCTCCACCGAGACCACGCTGGGCAGCACCCGGGCCGCCGTCGCGCTCAGCCCGCTGAGGCCGGCCGACGGCGCGGGCGCCACCCTGGGGAGGGCGGCGGCGGGGGCCGGCTCGGACCCTTCGGAGAGCCGCGCCCCCGCCGCACCCCCAGCGATGCCCGCCGCCGCCCCGGTGAGCGCCGCGACGAGCGCGGCGGCCACCAGCAGACGTCCCTTGGGCGGCGCCCCCTTCTGCGGCGGATCCTGCGGCACGGTGGCCACGACGGTCGGGGTGACGAACTCCGGCCCGCGCGGGCTGCCCAGCCCTCTCATGGCAGCCTCGAGAACCACAACATCGACGTCACCGCCGCGATCAGCGCGAAGGCCATCCCCGCCGCCACGAACCACATCCATACCTCCTGCCGCTCGGTCCGGTAGCCGACCGACGTGCCGATGTCCTCGTAGACCGCCTGCAGCTCGTCGCCGCTGGCCGCCTCGTAGAAGCCGCCGCCGGCCGCCTCGGCCAGCCCGCGCAGCGCCGGGGCGTCCACCGGCACCGGGATCTCGCGTCCCGAGATGTCGATCGTGCCGTCCGCCGTGCCGTACGCGATGGTCGTGACCGGCACGCCCCTCCCGGAGGCCGCCGCGGCCGCGTCACCGACCGTGCGGCCCGTGGTGTTGGAGCCGTCGGACAGCAGCACGATGTGCGCGGGCGGCCTCTCCTCCTGCGAGTCGAGCGCGGCGATGGCGTCCAGCGAGGAGTAGACCGCCTCGCCGATGGCAGTGCCTGAGGCGGTGCTGAGCCGGTCGAGCGCGCTCAGCACCGCCTGCCGGTCCGTGGTCGGCGGCACGGCGACGGACGCCGACGAGGAGAACGACACCAGGCCCAGGTTGAACCGCTCGGGCAGGCCCGCCACGAACTGCCTGGCCGCCTGCTTGGCCGCCTCGAACCGGTTGGGCTGGACATCGGTGGCGCTCATGGACGCCGACACGTCGAACGCCACCATGATCGTCGCCCGCTCCCTCGGCACCCGCACCTCGGCCGTCGGCCGGGCGAAACCGATCACGAGCAGCGCGAACATCAGCAGCAGCGCCGCCGCCGGAACGTGCCTGCGCCAGCCCGGCCGCCTCGGGGCGACCTTGTCGAGCAGGTCGAGGTTGGTGAACCTGACGGCGTACGCGGTCCTGCTCCGCAAGGCCATGACCACGTACGCCAGGGCCAGCGCGGCCACGGGGACGAGCAGCAGCAACCACAGGGGCGCGATCAGCGTCACGCCGCATCACCTCCTCCCCCGGCGGGGCGCGCCAGGACGGCCAGGCGGCGCTGCCTCATGACGTGCCGGACCAGGTCGCGCACCCAGTCCCGGTCCGTGCGCAACCGCAGATGGGTCGCCCCGGCCCGGCGCAGCGCCTGCGCGACGGCATCGCGCTGCTCCGCCGCCGCCTCCGCGTACCTGCGGCGCAGCCGCGCGCTCCCCGTGGCGACCTCGCGCCGCCGCCCCTTCTCCGGGTCGACCAGCGTCAGGATCCCGACGTCGGGCAGCGTCAGCTCGCGCGGGTCGAGCACCTCCACGGCCAGCACCTGGTGCCTGGCGGTGAGCTTGCGCAGCGGCAGCTCCCAGGTCTCGGGCGCGTCGAGGAAGTCTGACACGACCACGACCAGGCCGCGGCGCCGTACCACCCGGCCGAGCTGGTCGGCGGCCACGCCCAGCAGCGGCTCGGCCACCCCGGGCGGGGTGCGGGGCAGCGCGAACGCCGCCTGCAGCAGCGCCATCAGATGCGGCCGGCCCGTCCTGGCGGGCAGCGTCCTGACGCCGCCGCCGTGCAGCAGGTGGGTGCCGATCCGGTTGCCGGTCCGCTGGGTGAGGAAGCCGACCGCCGCCAGCGCCGACACGGCCAGCTCCCGCTTCTCCATGGCCGCGGTGCCGAAGTCCATGCTGGCGGTGGCGTCGAGCAGCGCCCAGATCTCCAGCTCGCGGTCGGCGACCAGGTCCCGGACATGGGGCTCGTTGGTGCGGGCGGTGACGTTCCAGTCCATCCGCCGCACGTCGTCGCCCGCCTGGTACGGCCGGGTCTCCGCCGGCTCGCTCCCCGGCCCCGGGACCAGTCCCAGATGCTCCCCCTGCAGCAGTCCATCCAGTCTCCTGGTGATCGTCAGCTCGAGCCGGCGCAGCGCGGGCTCGGCCATCAGGTACGGCCTCATGCCACGGCTTCGTTCAGCTGTGACTGCTGTTGGGGGGCGATGATGGGCAGCGGTACGGCCGCCAGCACCCGGTCCACGATCTGCCTGGGCGCCACCCCGTCGGCCAGCGCGTCGAAGGAGAGCACGAGCCGGTGCGCCATGACGTCGTGCGCCAGGTCGCGCACGTCCTCCGGCAGCACGTAGTCGCGCCCCCGCATCAGGGCCAGCGCCCGCCCGGCCGCCAGCAGGCCGAGCGTGGCCCTGGGGCTCGCCCCGAACGCCAGCAGCCGGCGCACGTCCTCCGCCCCGAACCGGTCGGGATCGCGGGTGGCGTAGACGAGGCGGACGGCGTACTCGGCCACGGCGTGGTGCACGAAGACCTCCTCGGCCCGCCGCTGGAGCGCGACGACCTGAGCGGGGTCCAGCACGGCGTGCGGGACGGGCGGGTCCACGCTCATGCGGTAGACGATCGCCAGCTCCTCCGACTCGCTGGGATAGTCCACGTCGATCTTCATGAGGAAGCGGTCCCGCTGCGCCTCGGGCAGGTGGTAGACGCCCTCGGACTCGATCGGGTTCTGGGTGGCCAGCACCAGGAACGGCCTCGGCACCTCGTGCGAGACCCCGCCGATGCTGACCTGCCGCTCGGCCATGATCTCCAGCAGCGCCGACTGCACCTTCGCGGGGGCCCGGTTGATCTCGTCGGCGAGCAGCAGGTTGACCATGACCGGGCCGAGCTCGATGTCGAAGGTCTCGGTCGACGGCCGGTAGATCCTGGTCCCGACGATGTCGGCGGGCACCAGGTCGGGTGTGAACTGGATGCGGGCGAACGTGCCGCCGACCACGGTGGCCATGGTCTCGGCGGCCAGCGTCTTGGCGATGCCGGGCACGCCTTCCAGCAGGCAGTGGCCCTTGGCGAGCACCGCCACGAGCAGCCGCTCGACCATGCGGTCCTGACCCACGATCACCCGCTTGACCTCGAACAACGCCCGTTCGAGCAGCGCGGGGTCGGTCATGGCTGAACCACCGAGTGGTAGCAGTCGTCCACGACCACCCGCAGCTCCAGCGCGGACGGATCGGGATCGGCGAACGCGGCGCTTCCCGTCATGAGCACGGCGCCCGCTGCCAGCAGCACAAGAGCGAAACGTGATGTACGCATAGGACGCATGTCATCAAGCGACCGCGAAAACCCGCGTAAC
Source organism: Nonomuraea sp. NPDC004186 (assembly GCF_053603495.1). Lineage (NCBI taxonomy): Bacteria > Bacillati > Actinomycetota > Actinomycetes > Streptosporangiales > Streptosporangiaceae > Nonomuraea > Nonomuraea sp. NPDC004186. Next base: position 40,614 of record NZ_JBSGFQ010000006.1, read on the forward strand.
CCCCGTCTTTACATGATCTTTCGGTCCCCACCGCGAAAAAGGACGGCCACCCGCAACCGGGTGGCCGTCCGTCAGGAGGAGATCAGCCGATCAGGTACTTCATCACCTTCTTGATCGTCGCGTTCCGCTCGTTGTCGTTGGCGAGCTGCTCCAGCCCGAACCCCAGCAGCACCGTGTCCTTGGTGGAGACGGCGGCCGTGGTGTCCGCCTGCGCGCGGGCGAAGTCGCCGCCGCCGGTGGGGCTGCCCGCCGGCGGACCGGGCATGGCCCAGGGGCCGAGGCCGGTCTCGAAGCCCTCGGAGTCGAGGGTGCCGCCGGTGGTGGTGACCCGCGTGTCGTCCACGAACACGCCGACGCCGCCCGTGCTCGGGTCGGTCACGTAGCTGATCGACACCTCGACCTGCTGGCCCGCGTAGGCGGACAGGTCGAAGGCGACCTGCTTCCAGCCGCCGGAGTCACCGGTGAACCGGTTCCAGGAGCCGCTGGTGCCGCTGGCCGTGCAGGGGTTGCCGCCGGTCAGGTAGTGCCCCAGCCACGGGTGCTCGCCCAGGTAGAAGCCGGCCTCGCACTCCGACGGCACGGCGCTGTCGGTGCCGCCGTTGAGGTCGGGCAGCGTGGTCCAGTTGTCCTGGCCGACCGTGTGGGCCTCGACGATGACGTTGTCATAGCCGGGCTCGGTGTCGAAGGACAGCTGGAAGCCCAGCCTCGGCTGCTGCGCCGCCGTCACGGTTGCCAGGTTGACCGTCCTGGTCAGCCGCATGTACGAGTCGTCCGCGTGCGGCCCCCTGACGTACCACTGGCCCTCGATCGGGTCGAACGGACCACCCGCGCCGAGCGTGTAGCCGGCCGCCGGAGTGCCCGTGAACCTCGGCAGGTCCGTGCCCATGGGCTGCAGCACCCCCGCCTCGTCCAGCGGGTTGTCCACCGTGGCCGGACCGCCGAACGTGCCGCCCGTCCCGGCCAGCGGGCCCTTGCCGGCGAAGCCGGTCGGGGAGTTGCGGGCGATGCGCCCGCCGACGCCCATGTAGTACTGGGTGAAGTCGTCGGCCAGCAGCAGGCACTCGTCGAACAGGCCCTGGATCGTGGTGACCACGCAGTCGCCGTCCGGGTCGCCGTCGATGCCGTAGTAGATGCCTCCGACGATCGTGTCGAGAATGCCGTAGTACGCGGCCGTCTCGCCGGTGTAGAGGAGCTTGCCCCCTTCGTTGAGGTAGTCGCGGATGGAGACGGTCAGGTCCTGCTGCGACCGCTTGACGTCCGCGTCGGGCAGGTCGCCGAGCGGGGTCACGGTGACCAGGTCCTGCTGGTCCATCGACAGCCGGTTGTCGCCCAGCTCCCACACGACGCCCTTGAAGTGCGACAGCACGCCCAGGTGGTCCGGCACGCCCTGCGCGTCCACGTCCCAGGTCTCGGAGGCGTACCCGGCGGCCTGGAGGGCCTTCTTGTACGTCGTGGTGTGCTTGGGCGCCGTCACCGAGGGCGGGTAGTCCGGGTTGAAGCCGGTGTAGTCCTCGTTGGCGACGATCAGGACCTTGGCCGCGGAGTCCTTGGCCAGGGTGTAGGTGAAGTGCGAGCTGGAGACGAGCCCGGTGCCCTGCTTGAAGCCCTGGAACCAGACCTCGACCTTGTCGCCCGGTTTCGCGCCGCTCACGGTGCCGCGGTACTCGGCGAAGAACAGGTCGTTCTCGTCGCCGTACCGCTTGCCGCCCTGCCATTCCGACAGCGGCCTGGTCTGCGCCGGGCCGCCGTTGACGCGGAAGCGCAGCACCTTGCCCAGCAGCGACCGGCGGGCGGTGACCGCCACCGGCTGCGGGTCGCCGTACGAGACGCTGAAGGAGTCCGGCGCGAAGTCGGGCACCGTGCGCCCGACCACGGAGACCGGGGTGTCCGGCGTGTGCACGGTCTTGGCCGCGGCCAGCGCCAGCGGGACGTTCTTGAGGAACTCGTCCTGGATCAGCGCCTCGCTGTCGGGGAAGGTGAAGCCCTGCCCGCCGGCGCAGTCGTCGAGCGTCCACTCGTCGTTGGGGTTCCGCTCGACGGCGTCCTCGCAGGTGGACATCTCCGGCGTGATGGACATGACCTTCCGCACGTTGGTCATGTGCCCGTCCAGCTCGCCGTTGGTGGTGTAGAGCTCCGCTCCGATGTCGGGGTCGTAGCCGGGTACGGCCGGGTGGGCGTCGTCGCCGAGCATGGCCTCGAAGATCAGGTCGTCGGGCGATCGCGTGGCCTGCTGCCAGCCGACCCCGTACAGGAGCAGCATGGCGGCGGAGTGGTAGTTCAGCAGGTACGTGAAGTGCACCCGCTTGGTCAGGTTGTCCAGCGCCACGGTCTCCGGCTCCGACTGCGCCGACTTGCCGCGGTAGGTCTGGCTGGCGAGGATGTTCGACGAGCCCTCGTTGTCGTAGCCCCACTTGTAGGCGAAGTTGCGGTTGAGGTCGACGCCGTCGGCGCTGGTGAGCTGGCCGTCGCCGTCGTTGTCCCGCAGGTTCTTGCGCCACAGCCGGTTGTCGGGGGTGAAGGTGTAGTCGTAGCCGTCGGGGTTGGCCACCGGCATGAACCACAGCTCGGTGGTGTTCACGAGCTTGGTGAGCTCGGCGTTGCCGCCGTAGCCGTCGAGGAAGTGGTGCAGCAGCCGCCGCACCATCTCGGGTGTGATCCACTCGCGGGCGTGCTGGGCGGCCATGTACAGCATGGCCGGGCGCTTGCCGTCGGCGAGCTTGCGGGCGTCCTTGGTCACCTTGATCGCGGTGATCGGCGTGCCGTTGAGGCTGTTGCCGAGGTTGACGACCTTGGCGATGCCGGGCTTGGCGTCGGCCGCGGCGATGATCTCCTCGCGGATGCCGCCGGCGCCCGCGTATTTCTTGAACACCCCGTCGCCCTTCTGTGCCAGCCGCGCCTTGTCGGCGGTCTGGGCCTTCAGGGTGACGCCCTGCTTGGCGAGCGTGCCGGCCAGCGCGGCGGCGAGGACCACCTCGATGGTGACCTTGCCGTTCGCCCGCTTGACGATCCGCATCTCCTCGCGGTCCACACCGGCCGCGACGAGCTTGGCCACCTGGTCCGCGGTGAGCTCGCCGGTGTAGACGAACACGCCGTCGGGGCCCGGAGCGGGCTTGGGCACCGCCGACGCGGGCGGGATGGTGAACGAACCGAGTAACAGGAGAGTGCCGGCGAACATGATTAACGCGCGCTTCATCGCGCCTCCGAGAAATCAGCCCCCGAATGGCTGCTAGGGATGCCCGCAATGTCCGTGTCTGCCATGGGGCTTGTCAATCAAGACGGCCACATGTGGTCAAATTTCGAACTATGTAATCCAGGGCACGTCCGGATTCGTAGGGAGGCCCCATCCGCCGGTCAAGCTTGCGCGCGTCACGGTGGCGCGGCGGTGAGGCGGAGAAGCGTCACCCTGGAGGGCCCTCGGCCCGGTGCGGCGGGTGGGGCCCACCGTGCGCAGCCGTAAAAGACCGTGGTGGTGAACGCGCAACGGGCCGCCCGCCGTAAGAACGGCGGGCGGCCCGTGAGACGAGCGCTGGACGAAATTAATCGTTCAGGTGCTGGCGCAGGTAGGACTCGACGCCGTCGATGGAGATGCGCTCCTGGGCCATCGAGTCGCGCTCGCGGATGGTCACCGCGTGGTCCTCGAGCGTGTCGAAGTCGACCGTGATGCAGAACGGCGTGCCGATCTCGTCCTGGCGCCGGTAGCGGCGGCCGATGGCGCCCGCGTCGTCGAACTCGACGTTCCACCGGCGGCGCAGCTGCGCGGCCAGGTCACGGGCCTTCGGCGACAGGTCGGCGTTGCGCGAGAGCGGCAGCACCGCGGCCTTGACCGGCGCGAGCCGGTGGTCGAGCCGCATGACCGTGCGCTTCTCCATGACGCCCTTGGCGTTGGGGGCCTCGTCCTCGCTGTAGGCGTCCAGCAGGAACGTCAGCGTGGCGCGGTCGACACCGGCCGCGGGCTCGATGACGTAGGGGACGTAGCGCTCCCCCGTGTCCTGCTCGAAGAAGCTCAGGTCGGTGCCCGACGCCTTGGAGTGGGCGGTCAGGTCGAAGTCGGTGCGGTTGGCGACGCCTTCGAGCTCACCCCACTCGGAGCCGGTGAAGTTGAAGCGGTACTCGATGTCGACGGTGCGCTTGGAGTAGTGGGACAGCTTCTCCTTCGGGTGCTCGTAAAGGCGCAGGTTGTCCTTGTTGATGCCCAGGTCGGAGTACCAGCGGTAGCGCTCGTCGATCCAGAACTGGTGCCACTCCTCGTCCGTGCCCGGCTTGACGAAGAACTCCATCTCCATCTGCTCGAACTCGCGGGTGCGGAAGATGAAGTTGCCCGGCGTGATCTCGTTGCGGAACGACTTGCCGATCTGGCCGATGCCGAACGGGATCTTCTTGCGCGCCGACTGCTGCACGTTGAGGTAGTTGATGAAGATGCCCTGCGCGGTCTCGGGGCGCAGGTAGGCCAGGCCCGACTCGTCCTCGACCGGGCCGAGGTAGGTCTTGAGCAGGCCGCTGAACTGCCTGGGCTCGGTGAAGGTGCCCTTGTTGCCGCAGTTGGGGCAGGTGATGTCGGCCAGGCCGCCCTCGGGCTCCTTGCCGTTCTTCTCCTCGTACGCCTCGATCAGGTGATCGGCGCGGAAGCGCTTGTGGCAGGAGAGGCACTCGGTCAGCGGGTCGGTGAAGGTCTCGACGTGACCGCTGGCCCGCCACACCTCGGGGGCCAGCACCACGCTGGAGTCGAGGCCCACCACGTCGTCGCGCGACTGGACCATCGACAGCCACCACTGCCGCTTGACGTTGTTCTTGAGCTCGACACCCAGTGGACCGTAGTCCCACGACGCGCGCAGTCCGCCGTAGATCTCGCTCGACGGGTAGACGAGCCCGCGGCGTTTGGCGAGGCTGACGATGGTGTCCATGACGTCGGTGCGTCGTGCCATTTTGGTTGATTCTCTTTCCGGCTGGAGGTCGGCGAGTGAAATTGGTGAGATCCCAGCTTAGGGGACGCACGGACCCTCTCGCGCGCCAGTAATCGTTAAGCGCCTTCCTGCGTGTAAACGTCCTCGAACGCACTGGGTTCGTTGACCATGAGAATCATCAGTGGATACATCACCATCCGGGCGGCGGAGAGCGCTCTGCGGTAGAAACCGGCACCCTCCCACTCCGTGACCAGGGCCCACAGGTTGGGCTCATCGACCGAACGGGCCAGCCTGCCCCGCTGGTAGCCCGGCTGGGCGGCGAACGTGTCAAGGATGGTGTGGCCCTGCTTGACGAAATCTTGGGACTGGGACTCTGGAACGGTGTATCGGATCACGGCGAGCACCCGACCAGATTAAACGCGTTACGCCCGTCTGATGCGCCGACCCGGTCAGGCGGCCCGCCCGCTCGGCGCCCTGCCTCCCGCCTGTCTCCCGTAGGCTCTGGGTGTGGCCCCAGACAGCAAGCGCCCGCTTCCCAAGGGCGAGCAGTTCTTCACGCCGGGCGCGACCGGCCTGCGCAAGGCCGTCGAGCGGCGCAGCGCCGTGCCGATGACCTACCTGTTCACGCAGGTGCCCCGATGGACGGCGCCGACGGTGCTGGTGGTCCTGCTGCTGGCCGGGTTCGCCGTGACCAACCCGCTGGGCGGCGTGGCCGTGCTGCCGGCGATCGCCTTCATCGGCTGGCTGGCGTACCTGTCGTGGCCGTCGCTGGGGATCGGCGGAAAGGTGATGCGGGTCGCCATGCTGACCTTCCTCGTGCTCCTGGCGGCGACCCGCTTCGGCCTCATCGCCCCCTAAGGCAACAGGGTGTAGTGCGGGAAGTTGCCCGGCAGGCGCTCGCCGTCCGGGCCCCCGATGGAGGACGCGGCGGAGGACACGGTGGAGGACACGGTGGAGGCCCGCACCAGCAGCTCGCCGCCGACGAACGCGCCGCGCCAGGACGCCCCGAGCCCGCCGAACAGCTCCTCCCGGTCGCCGCGCGAGCGCGGCCGGTTGTGCCCCACCTTGAACGCCCGCACCTCCGGCGCCAGCCGGTGGAACGTCTCCTCCTCGTCGCACGACAGCGTGGCCACCAGGGCGCCGTTGCTGGCGTTCATGGCGGCCAGCAGCTCGGCCTCCGTGTCCACCAGCACGATGGTGTCCACGGGCCCGAACGGCTCGGCGTGGAAGAGGGGTGAGGAGCGGGGCGGGTTGAGGAGCGCCGTCGGCGCCAAATACGCCGAAATATCCTGCCCCGGCAGGAAATGTCCGGCGTCGAGCGACGCCCGATGCACCGGCACCCCGCCCCTGGCCACCGCCTCGTCCACCTGATCGGCCAGTTCCTTGGCCTTGGAGGCGTTGATCAGCGGCCCGAAGTCCAGCTCCGGCAGCGGATCGCCGGGATCGGCCACCGCGAGCGGATGGCCGAACCGCAGGGACCCCACCGCCGCCAGGTACGCCCCCAGGAACTCGTGGAACAGCGACCGCCGCACCACGAACCGCGGATAGGCCGTGCACCGCTGCTTGCCGTAGTCGAACGACGCCCGGATCTGCCTCGTGAGCAGCTCCCAGTCGCCGTACTCCCACACGCCCCAGCAGTTCAGCCCCTCCTGCTCCAGCACGTGCCGCCGCCCGAGGTCGGCCAGCGAGGTCGCCACCTTGGCCCCCGCGTCCCGGCCGCCCACGAACGACACGCTGCCCAGCGCCCGCCCGCCGGCCAGCACCGGCGACAGCTCCGCCCCTCCCCCGCTCACCAGCGTGAACGGCAGCCCCTCGCGCACCGCCAGCGCGCAGGCGAGCGTCAGGCAGCACAGGCCGCCGTCCGTGGGGGTCTTGGCGATCACCGCGTTGCCGGCCAGCGCCTGCACGAGCATGGCGTGCATGAGCACGCTCATCGGGTAGTTCCAGCTCGCGATGTTGCTGACGGGCCCGGGCAGCGGCATCCGCCCGGCGACCATGCGGTCGATCTCGGCCACGTACCAGCGCACGCCGTCCAGGCAGCGGTCCACGTCCGCGCAGGCCGTCTTCCACGGCTTGCCGATCTCCCAGACCAGCAGCAGGGCCAGCAGGTCGCGGTGGGCGGCCATCGACTCGACGGCGGCCGACACCATCGCCTTGCGCTCGGCGAGCGGCAGGTGCCGCCAGCGCCGGTGCTCCTCCACCGCGCCCGTCACCGCCCGTCCCGCACCCGCCCGGTCGATCCGGGGCAGGCCCGCGATGGCGGTGCCGTCCAGCGGCGAGAAGCCGGGCACGGGGCGCCCGTCGCGGTGCCAGATGCCGCCCCAGTGGTTGAGCACCCGGTCGTCGTGGAATGCCTCGGGGGCCGCCGAACAGCACCGTTCGTAGGCGTCCCGCCAGGCCGTACCCGGCTTGATCCGCATGCGTTCCTCCTCAGTCGGACCAGTCGGCGGTGATGAGCTCGGGCAGCGGCTCGAACTCCTTGATCGCCTCCAGTGACGGACCCATGGCGGCGTTGGCCTCGCGCTCCACCATCACCTCCACCAGCACCGGCAGCCGCTCCCGCGCCGACTCCGCCGTCGCCCAGGCCAGCGCGTCCCGGATGTCGCCCGGCAGCTCCACCCGGCGCGCCGGGCAGCCGAACGCCTCCATGGCCTTGACATGGTCGATGCCGCCTTCTCCGTAGTGCAGGTCCACGGCGTAGTTCATGTCGTACGGGATCTCGGCCTGCCGGATGAGGCCCAGGTACTCGTTGTTGATCATGACGATGACGAACGGGATCCGGTACTGGGCGGCCACCGCCACCTCCTCCATGAGGAACTGGAAGGAGTAGTCGCCCACCACCGCCACGACCTGCTGCTCCGGATGCGCGCACTTGACGCCCATCGCCGCGGGCACCTCCCAGCCCAGCGGCCCGGCCTGGCCGCACACCAGGTAGCGGCGCGGCAGGTAGGTCGTCTGGAACTGGCCCGACCAGATCTGGTAGAGCCCGATGGCGGTGACGAACGTGGTGTCCCTGCCGAAATACTCGTTGATCTCCCTGAACACCCTGGGCGGCTTGATCGGCACGTCGTCGAAGTCGTCACGGCGGGCCATCGTCCTGCGCAGGTCGGCGACCTTCCGCACCCACTTGCCCGGCTGACGCGGCCCGCCACGGCGGCGCGCCTCGTGCAGCAGCTCCTCGAGCACCGGCCGGGCGTGCCCGACGATCCCAAGATCCGGTTCGAAGACCCGGCCGATCTGCGTGGGCTCGATGTCCACGTGCACGAACGTGCGGCCCCGGCGATAGACGTCGAGGTCGCCGGTGTGCCGGTCGCCGAAGCGGGCCCCGATGGCCAGCACCAGGTCGCTCTCCAGGAACGCGGCGTTGCCCCACCGCGTCTGGGTCTGGATGCCCGCCATGCCCGCGAACAGCGGGTGGTCCTCGGGGAAGGCGCCCTTGCCCATGAGCGTCACCTGCACGGGCACCTGGAGGTGCTCGGCCAGCGCGCGCAGCTGGTCGGACGCGTCCGCGATGATCACGCCGCCGCCGGCCAGGATGATCGGCCGCCTGGCCTCGGCCAGCAGGTCCACGGCCTTGCGCACGGCTCCGGGCAGCGGCGCGGGCTCCTCGACGGGCAGCGGCGCGTCCAGCTCCCGGTCGTACAGGCAGGTCCCGCGCTGCACGTCCACCGGCAGGTCGATGAGCACCGGGCCGGGCCGCCCCGACCGCGCGATCCTGAACGCCTCCCTGAACACCCACGGCGCCTGCGCCGGCTCCTTGAGCTGCACCGCCCACTTGGTCACCGGCCGGGCGATCTCCACGATGTCCACCGCCTGGAACGCCTCCTGGTGCAGCTTGGAGGAGACCGCCTGGCCGGTGACGCAGATCATGGGGATCGAGTCGGCCAGGGCGGTGTAGAGGCCGGTGATCATGTTCGTGCCGGCGGGGCCGGAGGTGCCGATGCAGACGCCGACGTTCCCGGTCACCCTGGACCAGCCGTCGGCCGCGTGGGTGCCGCCCTCCTCGTGGCGTACGGTGACGTGCCTGATCGAGCTGTGCTGGAGCGCGGCGTAGAGCGGCAGGATGGCCGCGCCCGGGATGCCGAAGACGGTGTCCACCCCCTCCGACTCCAGCACCGCCACCACGGCCTCCATGCACGGAATCCTTTTTCCGCGGGCTCCTTCGTCGCCCGCGGAAAAACCCTTTGCCGTGCTTCTGGTTCTCTCGCTTCGCTCGTTCACGCATTCAGCCTTTCCACGACCTTGAGGAGGGCGGAGTGGTCAAGCGAGCCGTGGCCCTGTGCCCTGGCCGCGGCCACGAGCTGGGCGACCTGCCCGGTGAGCGGCAGGCTGACCCCGGCCTCGCGGGCGGCGGCGACGGCGATGCCCATGTCCTTGTGGTGCAGGTCGATCCGGAAGCCGGGGTTGAACTCCCGCCGGACCATGGTGTGCCGCTTGAGCTCCAGGATCCTGGAGCCCGCCAGGCCGCCCGCGAGCACGTCCAGCCCCGCCAGGGGGTCCACGCCGGAGGCTTCGAGCAGCACGATCGCCTCCGCCACGAGCCCGTAGATGCCGCCGACGACGAGCTGGTTGGCCGCCTTGACGGTCTGTCCCGCGCCGGCCGGGCCGACGTGCACGACGGTCGTGCCCAGGGTGCCCAGGACGGGCCGGGCCGCCTCGACGTCCTCGGCCACCCCGCCCACCATGATCGACAGAGTGCCGTCGATCGCGCCGCGCTCGCCGCCGCTGACGGGGGCGTCCACCGCCCGTACGCCGGCGGCCGCCGCCTGCCCGGCGACCCAGCGGGAGGTCTCGGGCTTGATGGTGCTCATGTCGATGTAGAGCAGGTTCGGGCGGCCGTACTCGACGATCAGCGGCGCGACCTCCTCCACCTGCGGCGAGTCGGGCAGCATCGTGATCACCACCTCGGCGCCGCCGACCGCGTCGACCACGCCGGAGGCGCCCTTGCCACCCAGGCCGACGAGCTGTTCGACCCGCTCGGCGCTCACGTCATAACCGGTCACGACATGTCCGGCCTTGAGGAGGTTGGCCGCCATCGGGCTGCCCATGATCCCCAAACCGACGAACCCGATGTTCACGCCTGCCTCCAGTCGAACGCGCCCGGCCCCTGGTGCCGGTACTCCAGGCCGACGTGGCCTCGGTAGCCCGCCGCCGCCAGCCGGACGAAGATCTCGTCGTACGGCATGCGGCCGCTGCCGGGGTGTCCCCTGCCGGGGTCGTCGGCGATCTGCACGTGGCCGAACCTGGCGCTGTGCCGGTCGATGAGCTCCAGCACGTCCTCGCCCATCCGGTGCAGGTGGTAGAGGTCGGCCAGGAAGGCCACGTTCTCCCGGTCCACCTCGTCGATCAGCTCGAACGCCACCTGCGACGACGTGATCGGATATTTCGGGTTCTCGTGGGAGTTGAGGGCTTCGACCACCACGGTCGCGCCGATCGAGGCCGCCGCGTCGGCCGCCCCGCGCAGGTTCGCCACGGCCAGGGCCCGGTCAGTGCCGGGATCGTTGCCGTACAGGGCGTTGAGCACGCCGCAGCCGAGCTCGCCCGCCAGCCGGACCGCCACGTCGATGTTGGCCCGGAACCGGGCGGAGCCGTCCGGCCTGGCCAGCAGGCCGCGCTCGCCGGCGGCCATGTCGCCCGCGTCGAAGTTGAGGCCGGTCAGGCGCACCCCGGCGTCCTCGATCGCCTGCCGCAGCGCCGCCACCTCGACGCCCGCGGGGTCGGGGACGCCGAACGGCCACCACAGCTCGACCGCGTCGAACCCGGCCTTGGCCGCCGCCGCGGGCCGCTCCAGCAGCGGCAGCTCCGTGAAGAGAATGGACAGGTTGACGGCGAATCTCACGCCGCACCCCGCCGGCTCAGGGCTGAGCGCATGAGGCGGGCCGTCTCCGACGGGGTGCGCCCGACCCGGACCCCGGCCGCCTCCAGCGCCTCCTTCTTGGCCTGGGCGGTGCCCGACGAGCCGGACACGATCGCGCCCGCGTGCCCCATCGTCTTGCCCTCCGGCGCGGTGAACCCGGCCACGTAGGCGACCACGGGCTTGCTGACGTTCGCGGCGATGTAGGCGGCGGCCCGCTCCTCGGCGTCGCCGCCGATCTCGCCGATCATGACGATGGCGTCCGTGCCGGGATCGTCCTGGAACGCCTGGAGGCAGTCGATGTGGGTGGTCCCGACGACCGGGTCGCCGCCGATGCCGACGGCGGTGGAGAAGCCGAGATCGCGCAGCTCGTACATGAGCTGGTACGTCAGCGTGCCCGACTTCGACACCAGCCCGATGCGCCCGGCGGAGGTGATGTCGGCGGGGATGATCCCGGCCGAGGACTGCCCCGGGCTGATGAGCCCCGGGCAGTTGGGCCCGATGATCCGGGTGCGGCCGTGCGCGAGTGCGCGGAAGCGCACCGCGTCGTGCACGGGGACGCCCTCGGTGATCACCACGCACAGGGGCATCCCGGCCTCGACCGCCTCCTCCACGGCCGGGCCGGTGAAGCGCGGCGGGACGAACACCACGGAGACGTCGGCCCCGGTCTCCCCCATGGCCTCGGCCACGGACCCGAACACGGGCACCGAGCGCTCGCCGAAGTCCACGGACCGGCCGCCCTTGCCGGGTGTCACGCCGGCCACGACGTCGGTGCCCGCGGCCAGCATGCGGGCCGTGTGCCGGGTGCCCTCCGCGCCGGTCATGCCCTGCACGAGCACCCGGCTGTCCTTGGTCAGAAAGATCGCCATCACGCACCTGCCGCGAGTCTGGCCGCCATCTCGGCGGCGCCGTCCATGGTGGAGACCTGCCGGACCGCCGGGTGCCGGGCGTCGCTCAGGATGCGCCGGCCCACCTCGGCGTTGTTGCCGTCCAGGCGTACGACGATGGGCCTGGCCAGGCCGCGCTCGCCGAGGAGCTCGAGCGCGGTGACGATGCCGCTGGCCACCGCGTCGCAGGCGGTGATGCCGCCGAAGACGTTGACCAGCACCGAGCGCACGTCGGGGTCGGCCAGGATGATCTCCAGTCCGTCGGCCATGATCTTGGCGGACGCGCCTCCGCCGATGTCCAGGAAGTTCGCGGGGGCGGCCCCGGCCCCGGCGACCACGTCGAGCGTGCTCATGACCAGCCCGGCGCCGTTGCCGATCACGCCCACCCGGCCGTCGAGCTTGACGTAGTTCAGCCCCTTGGCCCGGGCGCGGTCCTCCAGGCTGCCGGTGACCTCCCCGTACTCCCAGGCGTGCCGGAACGCGGAGTTGTCGTCCAGGGTGACCTTGCCGTCCAAGGCCACGATGCGCTGGTCGGTGGTGCAGATCAGCGGGTTCACCTCGACCAGCAGGGCGTCCTCCGCGACCAGGACCCGCCACAGTTTCTCCAGCACCTCGGCCGCCTGCTCGGGCAGCCCCGCCTTGGCCGCCAGCAGGCGCGCGGCGTCCGCGTCCACGCCCGTCACCGGGTCGACCGGCAGCCGCACCAGGGCGTCGGGGTCGGTGGCGGCCAGCTCCTCGATCTCCATGCCTCCCCGGCCGGACACCATCGCCAGGAAACCGCCCTCAGCCCGGTCGACAAGGAAAGCCGCGTAGTACTCCTCGAACGGGACGGTCGCCGCCTCGACCAGCACGCTGCGCGCGACGTGCCCCTTGATGTCCATCCCGATCACGTGCTCGGCCTCGGCCTCGGCGGTGACCGGCCCGGCCGCGGTCCTGATCCCGCCCGCCTTGCCGCGTCCGCCGGTCTTCACCTGGGCCTTGATGACGACGGGCGCGTTCAGCTCGGCCGCTATCGCGCGGGCCTCCGCCGGGGTGGCCGCGATCCTGCCGGCCGGGACCGGGATCCCGTGACGCCCGAAGAGCTCCTTCGCCTGATACTCGTACAGGTCCATTCGAGCCTCCTTTGTAGACGGTATACCGTATGGAAAAACCCTCGTCTAGGGTCTCGACAGTCTCTCGTCTACTGGATATTCCATACAGTATGGAGAATGCAGTTAGAGACTGGCGCGGGCGTTCGTACCTCCCCGGACCCGTCCCCGCCGACCGCACGCGCATGTTCTGGCTGGCCTGGGGGGCCATGGCGGCGATCAGCCCGCTCCAGTACGGCTACGCCGCCCTCCTCGCCAAGGAGGCCACCGGGCTCACCCTCCTGGCCGTCTGGATCGCCTGCCAGGCCGCGGGCGCCCTGCCCGCGCTCCACCTGGTACGGCGGGGCCGCCTCGGCGTCCGTACCAGCCTGGCCGCGGGAGCCGCCCTGAGCTTCGCCGGCCTCGCCGCGGCGGCGCTCCCGCTGAGCACCCCGGGCGCCTTCGTGGGGTACGCACTCCTCGGCGGGCTGGGCGCGGGCCTGGTCTACGGGGTCTGCGGCGAGGTCGTCTCCTCCTGGTACCCGGAACGGCCCGCCGCCCGGGTCGGGCTGATCACCGGCGCCTTCGGCTACGGCGCGGTGCCCCTGCTCGTCTGGGCCGGGATCGCGCCGGCCGCCACGTCCACCGCGTTCCTGGTCGCGGCGGTCGTCGCGCTGGCGGTCATCGGGACCGCGGCCCGGCACCTGCGGCTGCCTCCCGCGCTGTGGTGGCCCGCGGACGTGGACCCGCGCTCGCACGCGCTCGACGCGGCGCGGCTGCGCACGACGCCGGAGGCGGCCCGGCAGTTCGGGCCGGCGCAGGCGCTGCGCACGCGTACGCTGCCGGCGCTGGCCCTGATCCTGACGTGCGCGGGCGCGGTGTCGGTCTTCGACGTGATCGTGATCGCGGGGACCGGGTCGTGGGGCGCGCTGGCCGTCCTGGTGGCGCTGAACGGGGCCAGCCGGTCGGTGGCGATGCGCTGCTCGGAGCTGTACGGGCGGCGCCGCGTGCTCGCCGCCGTCCTGACCGCCCTCGCCACCGGCCAGGTGCTCCTCGCCACCGCCCTCGCCACCACGCCGCCCGGCGCCGAGCCTGTGATGGCCGGGGGGCCGCTGTTGTGGTTCGGGGCCGTGGCGGCCGGGCTCGGGGGCGGGGCGTTCTACCCGCTGCTCGCCAGCCTGGTGCGGGAGTTCTTCGGGGTCGAGCGGGCGGGCGAGATCCACGCCGTCGTCTACAGCGCCAAGGCCCTGGCCGGAGCGGGGGCCGCCGCCCTGGCCCTGCTCGCCCTGAGCGCGCCTGTGCCCGCGCTCGCCGTCGCCGCCGCTCTCGCCGCCCTTCCGGCCCTGGCCATCCCCCGCCTCCGCATCCCCGGCCTCCCGGCCACCATCCCCTTGTGACACCCACCCGCCCCGCCGGTCACGGGCGCCGCCCTCCATCACCGGGGCGCCTGTGATGAGGCTCACGGCCAGGAGAGATCCTTGGACGGTATGCTGTAGGCAGTCGACGAAAAACCGTAACGCAGCCCTGGAGACGTGACCATGTTGCTGTCGGATCAGGCCGGTCAGGCGGCGGCCACCAAGATTCCCCGCCCAGCCACGCTCCGCGAGAGCGTTATCGAGGCTATCCAGGAGCTCATCGTCTCCGGGCAGCTCAAGCCGGGCCAGCACCTCGTGGAGAGCGAGCTGGCCGAGCTGCTCGGCGTGTCCAGGCAGCCGGTCCGCGAGGCGCTGCAGCAGCTCAGCGGCGAGGGCTGGGTCGACCTGTTCCCCGGCCAGGGCGCGTTCGTGCACGTCCCGACCGTGGAGGAGGCCGACCAGCTGCTGGCCGTGCGCACGCTGCTGGAGACCGAGTCCGCCAGGCTCGCCGCCAAGCAGGCGGGCGAGGACGGCGTCAAGCGGCTGCGCGCCCTGTGCGCGCGGGGCATCGCGGCGGTGGAGGCCGACGACGTCGACTCCGCCGTGGCGACCAACTCCGAGCTGCACGCCCTGGTGACCGCCCTGTCGGGCAACAAGGTCCTCTCCGAGCTGGCCAGCCAGGTCGCCAGGCGGGTGCGGTGGTACCACACGCCGGTGGCCCGCCAGCGCGGCATGGCCTCGTGGGAGGAGCACACCTCGCTGATCGACGCCATCGAGGCGGGCGACGAGCGGCGGGCGGCCAAGATCATGCGCGAGCACACCGAGCACACCCGCGCCTCGTACATGGCTCAGCGCGAGCAGGAGCCCGTCCAGCCGGCGCCCAAGCCGGTGCGGCGGCGCCGGACGCGGCAGCCGGGTTGATCTGCCGTTCACAAGAGACCGCATGCTCCGAAACACCTCGGGTAGAGGATGGAGCCGGACGAATGGAGGTGCGTGACCATGAAGGCGTTCATCCGCTTTCTCCTCGGTGATCCCGCGGGCCAGGCAGCGGACGGCCGGGTGATCGGCCTGGGTCTGAGCACAGCTCTCAAGAAGCACTACTCCGCCGACGAAGCGGACCGCTACCTGCGCGAGTGGGCGGCCGCGGAGCACGACGTACCCAACTGTCCGCGTCACTGAGGAGCCGCGGCCGGGACGATCGCCCCGATGCCGCGGCGTGGTCAGCGTTCCACGGGCTCGGGCTCCACCCCCTCCGAGGCCGCGGCGGACGCCCTCGCGTCGCGGGCCGACTTGATGAGGCTCAGCACCGTGGTGACGGCTAGGGTGCCGACGATGACGCCGAGGGAGACCAGGATCGGGATCTCCGGCGCCCACGACACGCCGTCGTGGTGCAGGGCCTCGAGGATCAGCTTCACGCCGATGAAGGCCAGCACCACCGACAACCCCTTGCTCAGGTAGACGAGCCGGTCGAGCAGCCCGCCGATGAGGAAGAAGAGCTGGCGCAGCCCCATGAGGGCGAAGGCGTTGGCGGTGAAGACCAGGTACGGCTCCTTGGTGAGGCCGAAGATGGCCGGGATGGAGTCGAGCGCGAAGAGCAGGTCGGTGGTCCCGATGGCGACCATGACGATCAGCATCGGGGTGACCATCCTGCGGCCGAGGTGCACGGTGAGCCGGGCGCCGTGATAGGTGTCCGTGGTCGGGAGCACCCGGCGCACCGCGCGCAGGGCGACGTTCTCGGAGAACTCCGCCTCGTCGTCCTCGCCGCCCATGAGCTTCCACGCCGTGTAGACGAGGAAGGCGCCGAAGACGTAGAAGAGCCAGTCGAACCTGGCCACCGCGCCCGCGCCGGCCGCGATGAACGCGCCGCGCATCCCCAGCGCCAGGATGATGCCGATGAGCAGCACCTTCTGGCGGTACTCGCGCGGCACCTGGAAGCGGCTCATGATCAGTAGGAAGACGAAGAGGTTGTCCACGCTGAGCGAGTACTCGGTGATCCAGCCGGCGAAGAACTCCCCGCCGTGCGCGGGGCCCGACAGCAGCAGGAGTCCCACGCCGAAGGCCGCGGCCAGGGCGACGTAGAACGAGACCCAGGCCACGCACTCCTTCATGGACGGCTCGTGCGGCCTCCTGGCGACGAGCCAGAAGTCCACGGCGAGCACGACCGCGAAGCCGGCGATCGTGGCCAGCCAGATCCAGGGCGGCAGGTTCACCGGCGGGCCCCCTTCCGTGCGCGCAACATCCCGGCGTGCCGGACGTAGACGCCGAGCAGGTCCTTGGCCAGCGGGTTGGCGGCGGCACGGCGGATCAGCCAGTACGGCATGATCCGCTCGTGCAGCCAGACGAAGCCGATCGCGAAGCCGAGGCTCACCATCGCCTGGTACGCCAGGAACGGCAGCACTCCGTCGGCCAGGCCGATCCCGACCAGGCTCTCCTGCGCGAGCCGGGACACGGGGAAGGCCGCCACCCAGTACAGGCCGACCGGCCCGAAGGTCCCCGGACGGAACACGCCGTGGCCGAGCAGCACGCCGTACAGGCCGCCGAAGAGGGCGAGCGGCACGGCGAGCGACAGGGCCGACAGCGCGGCCATCCCGGTGGGCTGCCCCGCGAACAGGGTCAGCCCACCGGCCATGGCTCCGGCGACGGCTCCGATCGACGCCCCTGGCAGGGCGAGTTCGAGGCTGTGCCGTCCGTCCATCAGCCCACGACCACGCCGAAGGCGAACAGACTGTAGAACAGCATCCCCAGGTAGAACACCGCACCGAAGCCGATGATGACGTTCGTCCACCACTTGGGCCGGATCGGTTTGGGCAGCATGCGGTTGTTCACCAGGAGCAGGGTCACGCAGTACGCCCCCATCGCGAACGTCGACAGGAACGCCAGCGTGTCCAGGATCCCGCTCGGCCCGTCGGCCGGTCCGAACAGCAGGATCAGGATGCCGAAAATGATCACGCCCCAGAGGAAGACCCCGTACAGGCGCGACATGCCCAGCTTCTTCGCCCCGGGCACGAAGTGGTACGTCATGTCAGCCTGGCCCCGGGAGAAGGAGTCGAACAGCCCCAGGGTGGCGTTCAGGCCGATCAGCGCGATGAACCCGAGGAACACCGCCCCGAGCACCGAGCTGCCCGCGTGGGAGACGGCGTTGGCCATCGCGGTGAGCGCCACCTCGCGGTCGTCACCCTGGATGACCTCCCGCACGCCCGGGTTGAGCCGCACGGCGGACTGCGCGATCACCGTGAACGAGATCGTCACCAGCATGGTGACGCCCCAGAACAGCAGCAGCGCGTCGAACGTGACCCAGCGCCGCCATCCCTTCCACTTGGCCATCTCGGCCGGGTCCTCGGTGTCGAACATGAACCCGCGCGCGGGCATCTCCTCTTGCTGCCCCGCGTGCCGCAGCCCGCGGATCTGCGGGATGTGCGCGCCCATGCCGGCCCCGGAGTCACGCAGGTGCAGCGTGTACCACATCTGCTGCATGCCGGAGGGTCCGGCGAAGGCGCACGCCCCCACGATGACGGGGAACCAGGCCGCCGACATGGCCTCCGACGGGAAGTAGCCGAAGGAGAACATGCCCGAGAGCGTGGAGGCCACGTCGCCCCAGGAGCCGACCATGGCCGCGACCACCGCCGTGCCGATCACGAGTGTGCCGATGAGCAGCGACAGCACGTTCTCCAGCACGTTGTAGATCACCTTGGCCAGGCTGAACACCACGCCGACCAGGACGAGCCCGACGATGGCGGTCACCATCCACGGGATGCCGGTGATCTCCTCGAACGCCGCCGCCCCGGCCGACAGGTGTCCCGGCCAGATGTAGACGGCGATGGCCACGATGAAGAAGAACCACATCAGCGGCTTGAACACCCGCGCCGCGCCGGAGAAGATGCTCTCCCCCGTCGCCATGGCGTAGCGTGCCATCTCCAGCATCACGAAGGCCTGCAGCGTGACGCCGATCAGGAACAGCCACCTGATCTCGGGCCCGAACAGCAGCACCAGCCTGGGCCACATGTACGACTCGCCCATGCCCACGCCCAGCGCGACGAGGAAGACCGTCGGCCCGAGAATGTGCACCGACGGAGGCGCGTCGGGCAGCTTCCTGATGGGCATCGGCGCGAGCCGGCCCGCTTTCCATACTCGTTCGTCCTCGACCGGCGGCGTGGCCGTCGCCGGTGGTGTTTTCGATGTGTCCACCTACGGACCTCCTGGGGGGTTGTTGCTTCCTCGTGCGCCCCGATTAGCCCCCTCACCCGGCTTGTTGCGCTCGGCTCTTAGCGCAACAAGCCGGCAGCCCTGGCCCAGCGGTATTTCGCGCCGAGGACCGCCACGGGCTTCTCCGTCGTGTACGGGTACGCGACCACGCCGTGCTCGAACAGGTACTCGCTGGCCTCCTCTACCTCGGTGTCGCCGGCGAGCGACGCGACGACCGGCTTGACGTTGCCCTTCGCCCGCTCCTCCGCCACGACGCGGGCGATGAGCTCGGCGAAGACCATCGGCGGCGTCACGATCGTGTGCCAGTAGCCCAGGACGAGCGCGTGGATGCGCTCGTCGGCCAGGCCGAGGCGGACCGTGTTCTCGTAGGTCGAGGGGGGTTCGCCGCCGGTGATGTCGATGGGGTTGCCCGCCGCGCCGAACGGCGGGATGTAGGCGCGGAAGGCCGCGTCCAGGTCGGGCGGGATGTCCATGAGCGTCAGGCCGGCGTCCACGATGGCGTCCGACAGCAGCACGCCGGAGCCGCCCGCCCCGGTGATGATGACGACGTTCTCGCCCTTGGGCGCGGGCAGGATCGGCAGCGCGCGGGCGTATTCGAGCATGTCGTTGAGGCCCGGCGCGCGCACGACCCCGGCCTGCCGCAGGATGTCGTCGTAGACCTTGTCGTCGCCCGCCAGCGCGCCCGTGTGCGAGCCCGCCGCCCGCGCGCCCATCGCGGTGCGGCCGGCCTTGAGCACGATGACCGGCTTCTGCCTGACGACCCGGCGCGCGGCCTCGACGAAGCCGCGGCCGTCCTTGAGGTCCTCCAGGTGCATGGCGACGGCCTTGGTGTTGTCGTCCTGCTCGAAGAAGGTCAGCAGGTCGTCCTCGTCCACGTCGGCCTTGTTGCCGACGCCGACGATGGCCGAGACGCCCATCTTGGTGGTGCGGCTGAAGCCCAGGATGGCCATGCCGATGCCGCCGCTCTGCGAGGTCAGCGCCACGCTGCCCTTGACGTCGTACGGGGTGCAGAACGTCGCGCAGAGGTTCTCCGGCGTGTAGTAGTAGCCGTAGATGTTGGGTCCGAGCATGCGCACGCCGTGCCTGCGCGCGATCTCGACGATCTCCTTCTGCCCCTCGACGTTCCCCGTCTCGGCGAACCCCGACGGGATCATGATCGCGCCCGCCACGCCCTTGCGCCCGGTCTCCTCCAGCGCCGGCGCCACGAACTTGGCGGGGATCGCGAACACGGCCACGTCCACGTCGCCGGGCACGTCCGAGATGCTCTTGTACGCGGTCAGCCCCATGATCTCGTCGGCCTTGGGGTTGATCGGGAAGATCTGCCCCTGGTAGCCGCCGTTGATGAGGTTGCGCATCACCGAGTTGCCGATCTTGCCGGTCTCGGCGGAGGCGCCGATCACGGCCACCGAGCGCGGCCTGAAGATCCGCGTCATCTGCCGGAGGATCTCCTCCCGCGACAGGCGGGCGACCTCGGCGGGCCTGTCGCCGATGAGGATGCGCACGTCGGCGGCGACCGCGCCGTTCGCGTCGGCGAAGACGGGGTTGAGGTCCACCTCGACGATCTCGGGGAAGTCGGAGACCAGCCGGCCGACACGCTCGATCAGCTCCGCCAGCGCCTGGCGGTCGGCGGGCTCGGCCCCCCGGGCACCACGGAGCACTTCTGCCGCCCTGATGTCGTCCAGCATCCCAAGCGCATCTTCTCCCGAGACGGGGGCGAGCCGGAAGGTCACATCCTTGAGCACCTCGACCAGGACGCCGCCCAGCCCGAACGCGATGACCTTGCCGAACGTGGGGTCGGTGACGGCGCCGACGATGACCTCGTGGCCGCCGCCGACGAGCTGCTGCACCTGGACGCCGTCGATGGCGGCGTCGGCGTTGTACGCGCGGGCGTTGGCGAGGATCGTGTCGTAGCCCGCGCGGACCTCCTCCGCGCTCTTCAGGCCGACCAGCACGCCGCCCGCGTCCGTCTTGTGCAGGATGTCCGGGGAGACGATCTTCAGGACGACCGGGAGGCCGATGCGCTCGGCGATGGAGACCGCCTCGTCGGCCGAGGTGGCCAGGCCCTCGCCCGGGGTGGCGATGCCGTACTCCTCGCAGATCTTGCGCCCCTCGGGGGCGGTCAGGGCCGTGCGGCCCTCGGCGAGCGCCTTCTCGATGACTTCCCTGACCACTAGATGACTCCGTTCGTCTTCAGTTGGGCCAGCTCGTCCGCGCTGACTCCGAGCTCGCCGTAGATCTCCTGGTTGTGCTCGCCGAGCAGGGGCGGGGTGCGGACGTCGACCGGGGAGTCCGACAGCTGCAGCGGGCTGCCGACGGTCACGAACTCGCCGCGCTCCGGGTGGTCGACCGTGACGACGATGCCCTCCTCGCGCAGGCTCTCGTCCTGGACCAGCTCCTTGGTGGACAGGATCGGCCCGCACGGGATGTTCTCGGCGTTGAGCCGGTCGAGGACCGTCCACTTGTCGTGGCGGATCGTCCACTCCTCGATGAGCTGGAACATCTTGTCCAGCTTCGGCAGCCGCGCCTCGGGCGTCGCCCACTCGGGGTCCTCGGCCAGCTCGGGGCGGCCGATGATGTTCGAGATGGGCTTCCAGCCGACCGGCTGCACGATCACGTAGATGTAGTCGTTGGGTCCGCCGGGCGCGCAGCGCACCGCCCAGCCGGGCTGGCCGCCGCCGCTGGCGTTGCCCGAGCGGGGCACCTCGTCGCCGAACGTCTTGTTCGGGTACTCGCGCAGCGGGCCGTGCGCCAGGCGCTGCTGGTCGCGGAGCTTGACGCGGCACAGGTTCAGCACGGCGTGCTGCATGGCCACCTGTACGCGCTGCCCGCGGCCGGTCTGCTGGCGCTGGTAGAGGGCGGCCAGGATGCCGGCGACCGCGTGGATGCCGGTGCCCGAGTCGCCGATCTGCGCCCCGGTGGCCAGCGGCGGGCCCTCCTCGAAGCCGGTGGAGGTCATCGAGCCGCCCATGGCCTGGGCGATCACCTCGTACGCCTTGAACTTGGCGTACCTGCCGGTGCCGAAGCCCTTGATCGAGGCGTAGATCAGGCGCGGGTTGAGCTCCTGGAGGCGGTCCCAGGTGAAGCCCATGCGGTCGACCGCGCCCGGGCCGAAGTTCTCGACCAGGATGTCGGCGCTCCTCACCAGGTCGGTGAAGATCTCCTTGCCGCGCTCGCTCTTCATGTTGAGGGTGATGCTGCGCTTGTTGCAGTTGAGCATCGTGAAATAGAGGCTGTCGACGTCCGGGAGATCGCGGAGCTGCTGCCGGGTGATGTCGCCGGTCGGGGCCTCCAGCTTGACGACGTCCGCGCCCAGCCAGGCGAGCAGCTGGGTGCAGGACGGGCCCGACTGGACGTGGGTCATGTCGAGGACGCGGACACCTTCGAGAGCCTTCATGTTGGAGCTCCCCTACTTGTACATCGTCTGGTTCATGGTTCCGGGGGCGTAGACCTCCGGATCGACCCACACGTTGATCAGCGACGGCTTGCCCGACTCCCTGGCCCGCTCCAGCGCCGGGCGGATCTCGGCCGGGTCGCGCACCTCCTCGCCGTGGCCGCCGAGCAGCTTGGCGAAGTCGCCGTAGCGGATGTCGCCGAGGGTGTTGCCGACGCGGGCGCGGTCCTCGCCGTACTTGGCGGCCTGGCCGTACCTGATCTGGTTCATGGACGAGTTGTTGCCGATGACCCCGATGAACGGCAGGTCGAAGCGGACCATGGTCTCGAAGTCCCAGCCGGTCAGGCTGAAGGCGCCGTCGCCGAACAGGCAGAGCACCTCCTTGTCGCGCCGCGCCTGCTTGGCCGCCATCGCGAACGCCATGCCGACGCCGAGCGTGCCGAGCGGTCCCGGGTCCATCCAGTGGCCGGGCGACTTGGGCTGCACGACCTGGCCGGAGAAGGTGACGATGTCGCCGCCGTCGCCGATGTAGATCGTGTCCTCGGTGAGGAACTCGTTGATCTCGTGGACCAGGCGGTAGGGGTCGATGGGCTGGGCGCCGGAGAGCTGGCGGGGCAGGCGCTTCTCGTACGCCTGGGTCTCCACCGCGCGCAGCTCGTCCATCCACTCCTTGCGCTTGGTGACCGCGTTCTCGATGCGGCCGCTGGCGGCCTGGGCCGCCGCCGCGAGGACGAGGCCGGCGTCGCCGACGATCCCCAGGTCGATGTCGCGGTTCTTGCCGACCGTGCGGTAGTCGAGGTCGATCTGGACCACGGCGGCGGTCGGCGACAGGCGCTTGCCGTAGCCCATCCGGAAGTCGAACGGGGTGCCGACGATGATGATCAGGTCGGCGTTGGTGAAGGCGTACCTGCGGCTGAGCTGGAAGTGGTGCGGGTCGCCGGGCGGGAGCGTGCCGCGGCCCGAGCCGTTCATGTACGCGGGCACGTTCAGGGCCCGGACGAAGTCGATCGCGGCGTCCGTGGCCCGGCACGTCCACACCTGGCTCCCGAGCAGGATGCACGGCTTCTCCGCGTGCGCCAGCATGTCGGCCAGCCGCTCGATCGCCTCGGGGTCGCCCTGCTGGCGGGTCGAGGCCCGGTAGTGCCCGGTCTTGGGGATGCGCGCCTTCTCCAGGGGGACCTTCGCGTCGAGCACGTCGCGCGGGATCTCCAGGAACGACGGGCCCGGAGCGCCGTGGTAGCACTCGCGGAAGGCCATCGACACGATGTCCGCCACCCGCTCCGTGCTCGGCACCGTGGCCGCGAACTTGGTGATCGGGCTCATCATGTCCACGTGCGGCAGGTCCTGCAGCGAGCCCATCTTGTGCTGGCTCAGCGCTCCCTGGCCGCCGATGAGCAACATGGGGCTCTCCGCGCGGAAGGCGTTGGCCACGCCGGTGACCGCGTCGGTCGTGCCCGGCCCGGCGGTGACCACCGCGCAGCCGGGCTTGCCGGTGATGCGCGCGTACCCGTCGGCCGCGTGTGCCGCCACCTGCTCGTGGCGTACGTCGATGACCTCGATGCCCTCATCGACGCAGCCGTCATAGATATCGATGATGTGGCCGCCGCAGAGCGTGTAGATCACGTCCACACCCTCGGCCTTGAGTGCCTTGGCTACGAGATGACCACCAGAGATCGTTTCCGACATCATGCCACCCTTTCCGGCGTCGGCTGTCTTCCGCATACTGCATACCGTATGACCGCAATGGTTACTCCCTCCCGTTCGGCCTGTCTAGCCCCCAGGGGGCAACTCGATCAGCTCGACCTGCTCACCGGCCCACCCCGGAGGGACGACGGCCAGCGCGTCGGCCAGCGCCGCCCCCCACAGCGAACCCGGCCGGTCGTGCCCCACCGGTACCGCGCCCCGGCCCGACCTCCGGACCGGCACGAGCCGCGTGTCGCGCGGGTGCGCCCGCACCGCTCCGGCCAGCGCCGACGTCTCCGTGCGGACGGGGATCCCGGCCAGTTCGCGCAGGATGGGTGCGAGCAGCGTGAGGGCCGCGCCGAGGGCCGCGAACGGGTTTCCCGGCAGGCCGACGACCAGCGACCCTCCGGGCAGCCGGGCCAGGAGCTGCGGATGCCCGGGCCGCACGGCGACGCCGTCGACGATCACGTCGGCGCCGAGGTCGCCGAGCACGGCCCTGAGGTGGTCGGCGGGCCCCTTGGACGACGCGCCGCACACGACGAGGACGTCCGCCGCCCCGGTCTTGAGTGCGGCGTGGAGCGCTTCCCGGCCGTCGGGCAGCACGTCGGTGCTCGCCACCCGGCCGCCGGCCCACGCCACCAGCCCCGGCAGGAACGGGCCGATGGCGTCGCGCACCCGGCCCGGCGCGGGCAGGCCCTCGTGCACGACCTCGTCCCCGGTGATCAGCACCGCGACCTGCGGGCGGGGCCGTACCGGCAGCTCGTCGTGGCCCAGCGCGGCGGCCAGCCCGAGCGCCACCGGGGTCACCACCGCGCCCGCGCCCAGCGCGACCGCGCCTTCGGCGATGTCCTCGCCCCGCCGCCGGATGTGCCGCCCGAGCTCGGCGGCACCGTTCACCCGCGCCCCGTCCACCGCGGCCTGCTCGTACGGCAGCACCGCCGACGCCCCCGCGGGCGTCGGAGCGCCGGTGGTGATCTCGACCGCCTCCCCCGGCCGCAGCTCCTTCCCGTAGCAGGCGCCACCGGCCAGAACCCGGCCGACCACCCGCCACGGGCCGGCACCGGCCACCGCGTAGCCGTCCATCGCCGAAACGTCCACCCCGGGCACCGCCACCAGAGCCGTCAACGGCGCGGCGAGGCGGCCGCCGAGAGCGTCGGCGAGCAGCACGGACGCGGGTTCGAGGGGCGTCGCGGCCCCCTTCGCGAGGGCCCGCGCGGTCACCCAGGTCGTCGATTCCACCACTAGATCATGCCGAAGAACGGTCACAGGCATGCTCCTTGACCCACGTTTTTCCATACTGTATACCGAATGCAAATCCGACGCGAGAACGGAGCGCAGCATGAAGGTCGCTGTTCTTGGCGCCGGCGCCATCGGCGCATACGTGGGGGCCGCCCTCCACCGGGCGGGAGTCGAGGTGCACCTCATCGCGAGAGGCGAGCACCTGCAGGCGATCCGGCGCGCCGGTGTGCGGGTGCTCACCCCCAGAGGCGACTTCACCGCCCATCCCCATGCCACCGACGACACCACCCAGGTCGGCCCGGTGGACCACGTCTTCCTGGGCCTCAAGGCGAACAGCTACGCCTCCGCGGGCCCCATGATCAGGCCGCTCCTGCACGAGGCCACGAGCATCATCGCCGCGCAGAACGGCATCCCGTGGTGGTACTTCCACGGGCTCAAGGGCCCCTACGAGGGCTACCGCATCGAGAGCGTCGATCCGGGCGGCGCGGTCACGACCGCGCTGCCCCTGCACCGTGCCGTCGGCTGCGTCGTGTACGCCGCCACCGAGATCGAGCGGCCCGGCGTGATCCGCCATCTTGAGGGCACCCGCTTCTCCATCGGCGAGCCGGACGGCGAGCTGACCGAGCGGTGCGCCGCCTTCAGCCAGGCCGCGATAGCCGGCGGGCTCAAGTGCCCGGTGGAGCGCGACCTGCGCAAAGACGTGTGGGTCAAGCTCATGGGCAACATCGCCTTCAACCCGATCAGCGCGCTGGCCAGGGCGACGATGGCCGGGATCTGCCGCCACGACGGCGCCAGGGAGCTGGTCGTGGCCATGATGCGGGAGACCGTCGAGGTGGCCGGGCGGGTCGGCTGCGATCCGGGGATCTCCATCGAGCGCCGCCTGAAGGGGGCGGAGAAGGCGGGCGAGCACAAGACCTCCACGCTGCAGGACCTGGAGAAGGGCAAGCCGCTGGAGCTGGACGTGCTGCTCGCGGCGGTGGTCGAGCTGGCCGACCTCACCGGCGCCGAGGTGCCGACGCTGCGTGCCATCCACGCAGTGAGCGACCTCCTCAACGCCAACCTTGTCCGCGCGGTCTAACGGGGAATACCGTAGCCTGTATACAGAATGGAGGGATCATGAGCTATGACCGCCTGACCCATCCACTGGTGCGTGAGAACGGCGTGCTGCGCAGGGCGACCTGGGAAGAGGCCCTGGAGCGGGCGGCGGAGGGCTTCCGCCGCAACCTCGCCGCGCATGGGCCCGACTGCTTCGCCATGTTGTCGTGCGCCCGTTCCACCAACGAGATGAACTACGTCGGGCAGAAGTTCACCCGCGTGGTGATCGGCACCAACAACGTGGACTCCTGCAACCGCACCTGCCACGCGCCGAGCGTGGCGGGGCTGTCGGCGGTGTTCGGCAGTGGCGGCGGCACGTCCTCCTACCAGGAGGTGGAGGACACCGATGTGATCGTGATGTGGGGTTCGGCGGCGCGAAACGCCCACCCCATCTTCTTCCAGCACGTGCTGAAGGGCATCCACAACGGCGCGCGGATGTTCGCGGTGGACCCGCGCCGCACCGGCACCGCCCAGTGGGCCGACCTGTGGCTGGGGCTGAACGTGGGCACGGACATCCCCCTCGCCCACGCGGTGGCCAGGGAGATCATCCACGCCGGGCTGCACAACGAGGCGTTCATCGAGCGGGCCACGATCGGGTTCGAGGAGTTCAAGGAGTCGGTCGAGCCCTGGACGCTGACCGTCGCCGAGCAGGTCACCGGCGTGCCCGCGCACGCCATCCGCGAGCTGGCCCACGCCTACGCCCGCGCCGACCGCGCCCAGCTGTGCTGGACGCTCGGCATCACCGAGCACCACAACGCGACGGACAACGTACGGGCCCTGATCAACCTGTCCCTGCTCACCGGCCACGTCGGCCGCTACGGCTCCGGCCTGTCGCCGCTGCGCGGCCAGAACAACGTGCAGGGCGGCGGCGACATGGGCGCCATCCCCAACCGGCTGCCCGGCTTCCAGGACATCCTCGACCCCGGCATCCGGGCGCGTTTCGAGAGCGCGTGGGGCAGGGAGATCCAGCCCCGCTACGGACTCAACCTCACCCAGATGCTGGAGGCCATGGCCGACGGCGAGGTGACCACCTGCTATCTCATCGGCGAGAACCCCGTGCAGTCCGAGGCCGACTCCCTGGCCTGCATCAAGCGCCTGTCCATGCTCGACCACCTGGTCGTGCAGGACATCTTCCTCACCAAGACCGCCCAGATGGCCGACGTCGTGCTGCCCGCGAGCGCCGCCTGGTGCGAGGCGGACGGCACGTTCACCAACAGCGAGCGCCGGGTCCAGCGGGTCCGCAAGGCCCTCGATCCGCCGGGCGAGGCGCGCGACGACATCTGGATCATGTGCGAGCTGGCGCGCAGGCTGGGCCACGACTGGCACTACGACGGCGCCGAGGAGGTCTGGAACGAGCTGCGCGCGATGTCGCCCCAGCACCACGGCATGACCTACCAGCGGCTGGCCGACCTGCAGGGCATCCAGTGGCCCTGCCCGTCGGAGGACTCGCTGGAGCCGCCCTACCTGCACGGCAGGCTGTGGGAGAGCGACCCGGTCAGGCGGGGCGTGCCGGCGCCGTTCGCGGTGCTGCGCCACTCGCCGCCGGTGGACCTGCTGGACGAGGAGTATCCGCTGCGGCTGACGACCGGGCGGCGGCTCGACTCGTACAACACGGGCGTGCAGTCCTCCGGGTTCGCCTCTCCCCTGCGCCGGGGCGAGACGGTGGAGCTCTGCCCCGAGGACGCCGACCGGCTCGGCGTCGTCGCGGGCGAGGAGGTGCGGATCACCTCGCGGCGCGGGTCGGTGGTCGCGCCGGTGTTCATCGACCCCGCCCTGCGGCCGGGGCTGGTGTTCATGACCATGCACTTCCCGGACGAGGTGGACACCAACTCGCTCACCATCGAGGCCACCTGCCCGATCGCGGGCACCGCCGAGTTCAAGGCGGCGGCCGTACGCGTCGAGAAGCTCGTGAAGGCCGGGTGATCAGATGGATCTGAGGTTCCGTGGCGCAGAGCCGTCCGACGAGGAGCGCGCGGCCGTCGACGCCCTGCTCGGGCCGCCCGCGTCGGCGTGGGACGGCGGCGGGAGGACCGAGGCCGACCTGCGGGTGGCCGCCCGCGCCGAGTCGCAGCGCGACATGCTGCTGCCCGCGCTGCACGCGGTCAACGACCGGGTCGGGTGGATCAGCGAGGGCGCGCTCGACTACATCTGCCGCCGCCTGACCGTGCCGCCCGCCGAGGCGTACGGGGTGGCGACGTTCTACTCGCTGTTCTCCATGGAGCCGCGGCCGAAGCGGGTGCTGCACGTCTGCACCGACCTGGCCTGCCAGGCCAAGGGCGGCGAGGACGTACGCAGGCGGGTGGAGGAGCGGCTCGGCCCGCCCGGCAAGGCGTGGCACGAGAGCCCCTGCCTGGGCCTGTGCGAGCGGGCCCCCGCCGCGCTCGCCCTGGAGGCGGGCACGCCTCCCAAGGCCCAGGTGTACGCGCCCGCGAACGCCTCCCTGACCCTGGACTCCCCCACCCCCAACGGCACCACCCCCAGCCTCGACGTCGCCGGCGACGCCCCGGTGGCGGCGGCCGTACCGCGGTCCGGGCAGGACGGGCTGACCCTGCTCAGGAGAGTCGGCACGACCGATCCCGCGAGCCTGGACGACTACCGGGCGGCCGGCGGCTACAGCGCGCTCAGGAGGGCGTTCGAGCTGGGGCCCGCCGGGGTCATCCGGGAGGTCCTGGAGTCGGGGCTGGTCGGCAGGGGCGGCGCCGCGTTCCCGACCGGCCGCAAGTGGGACGCCACCGCGCGCCAGCCCGACCACCCGCACTACCTGGTCTGCAACGCCGACGAGAGCGAGCCGGGCACGTTCAAGGACCGCGTGATCATGGAGGGCGACCCGTACGCGCTGGTGGAGGCGATGACGATCGCCGCCTACGCCACCGGCTGCGCCAAGGGATACCTCTACATCAGGGGCGAATACCCCAGGGCGACCGCGCGGCTCCAGCACGCCATCGCGACCGCCCGCGCGCGGGGCCTGCTCGGCGACGACATCCTCGGCAAGGGCCTGTCGTTCGACATCGAGCTGCGCAGGGGCGCGGGCGCGTACATCTGCGGCGAGGAGACCGCGATCTTCAACTCCATCGAGGGGCAGCGCGGCGAGCCGCGCAGCAAGCCGCCGTTCCCCGTGGAGAAGGGGCTGTTCGGCAAGCCGACCGTGGTCAACAACGTCGAGACGCTGGTCAACGTGCTGCCGATCCTGGAGCGCGGCGCCCGGGCGTACACGGCGGCCGAGCCCAAGCTGTTCTGCGTCTCGGGCGCGGTCGAGCGGCCCGGAGTGTACGAGCTCACGTTCGGGACGACGTTGCGCGAGCTCCTGGACATGACCGGCACCACCGGCACGACGAAGGCGGTGCTGCTCGGCGGCGCGGCCGGCGCGTTCGTCACCGACCTGGACATCCCGCTCACCTTCGAGGGCACCAGGAACGCGGGGGCGACGCTCGGCTCCGGCGTGGTGCTCGTCATCGACGACACCGTGGACATGAAACGGCTGCTGCTGCGCATCGCGGAGTTCTTCCGCGACGAGTCCTGCGGCCAGTGCGTGCCCTGCCGGGTCGGCACCGTACGGCAGGAGGAGGCCCTGCACCGGCTCTCACGCCGGGTCTCCGACGACGATCTTGTACTGCTGCGCGAGGTCGGCCAGACCATGCGGGACGCCTCGATCTGCGGCCTCGGACAGACCGCCTGGAACGCCGTCGAATCGGCCATCGACCGTCTGGGAGTGTTCAAATGATTCCGCTCCAGCCGCCCCGGCGGCTCATCGACGTCCAGATCGACGGCGAGGACGTACGGGTGCCGGAGGGCTCGACGATCCTCGACGCCTGCCACGCGGCGGGCAAGGACATCCCCACCCTCTGCTACGGCGACACGCTGACCCCGAAGAACGCCTGCCGCGTCTGCGTCGTGGAAGTGGAGGGCGCCAGGACGCTGGCGCCCGCCTGCTCCCGCAAGGCCGAGGTCGGCATGAAGGTCGGCACCGACACCGACCGGGCCCGGCAGAGCCGCAAGGTGGTGCTGGAGCTGCTCGGCTCCTCCGTGGACCTGTCGACCACGCCTCGCGCCGCCGAGTGGGCCGAGAAGTACGGCGCCGACCCCACGCGGTTCGGCGACGACGCGGCCACGGTCGAGCAGCCCGCCAAGGTGGACAACGACCTCTACGTGCGCGACTACAGCAAGTGCATCCTGTGCTACAAGTGCGTGGACGCCTGCGGCGACCAGTGGCAGAACACCTTCGCCATCGCCGTCGCGGGCCGCGGGTTCGACGCGACGATCTCCACGGAGTTCGAGGCGCCGCTCACCGACTCGGCCTGCGTCTACTGCGGCAACTGCGTGGAGGTGTGCCCGACGGGCGCGCTGTCGTTCAAGACCGAGTTCGACATGCGGGCCGAGGGCACCTGGGACGAGTCGCGGCAGAGCGAGACCACGACGGTCTGCAGCTACTGCGGGGTCGGCTGCAACCTGACCCTGCACGTGCAGGACAACAAGATCGTCAAGGTGAGCTCGCCGCACGACAACCCGGTGACCAAGGGCAACCTCTGCGTCAAGGGCCGCTTCGGGTACGGCTATGTCTAGGGCGCTCATCCGGGCCGAGGGGAGCGCTCGTGTCTAGGGTCGCGGTGAAACGGCGGATCCTGCGGGTCAAGGACACCGCCCGCATCCCCAAGGTCGACTCGCTGGCCGCCGAGGAGCCGCTGGAGATCCGCCTCGACGGGACGCCGCTGACGGTCACCATGCGCACGCCCGGGGACGACTTCGACCTGGCCGCCGGGTTCCTGGTCAGCGAGGGGGCCGTGGGCGCGGCCGACGACATCGCCACGATCCGCTACTGCGCGGGCGCGACGGTGGACGGCGGGAACACGTACAACGTGCTCGACGTGCGGCTGGCGCCCGGCGTGACGGCGCCCGCGCCGCGCAACTTCTACACCACGTCCTCCTGCGGCGTCTGCGGCAAGGCGTCGCTGGAGGCGGTACGCACGGTGGCTCGCTGGAGCGCCGGAGACGACCCGGTCGAGCTGGCGCAGCCGACCGTCGCCGCCCTGCCGGACCGGCTGCGCGCGGCCCAGCGGGTGTTCGACCGGACCGGGGGCCTGCACGCGGCCGGCCTGTTCACGTCCGACGGCGAGCCGCTGTGCGTGCGCGAGGACGTGGGCCGGCACAACGCGGTGGACAAGCTGCTCGGCTGGGCCCTGCGCAACGACCGGCTCCCTTTGCGCGGGACCGTCCTGATGGTGTCGGGCCGGGCCTCGTTCGAGCTGGTGCAGAAAGCGGTCATGGGGGGCATCCCGGTGCTCGCCGCTGTCTCGGCGCCGTCGTCGCTCGCGGTCGAACTGGCCGCGGAGGAGGGGCTGACGCTCATCGGGTTCCTGCGCGGGGACTCGATGAACGTCTATACGGGCGAGCGCCGCCTGAGCATCACCCCGAGCGCCGGCTATGGCTCGGCCGGCGCACACTCACCGGGGTGATGGCGGGATGCCGCACGGCGCCCTGGCCCCCAGCCGCCGTCCGGCATCCCCTCCCTGCTTATTGCCTCCGCTTCGCGGAGGCGGGCTCGGTCGCTGCGAGCCGGGGATTTTGACAACCATTTTCATTTTGGCGCATACTGACTCACATGATGTCAGGATTTTCCCGGTCGTACGCCGTCGGATTGCTGGCCGGGGCCACCCTCCTCACCACCGCCGCCTGCGGATCCGGCTCCGCCGAGACCGCCGCAGGGGGCAGGCCGGAGGTGGTCGCCGCGTTCTATCCACTCCAATGGCTGACCGAGCAGGTGGGAGGATCCGACGCGCACGTGACCGTCCTGACCGCCCCCGGCGTCGAGCCGCACGACCTCGAGCTCAGCATCCAGCAGGTGACCGAGATCCAGAAGGCGGCGCTCACGGTCTACATCAAGGGCGTGCAGCCCGCCGTGGACGACGCGGTCGACGCCGACAAGAGCTTCGACGCCGCCACGGCCGTAACGACCCTGCCCGCGAGCGGGCACGAGGAGGGCGAGGAGGAGCACGGCCACGAGGTCTCGTACGACCCGCACCTCTGGCTGGACCCCGCCCGCCTGGCCACCATCGCCACCAAGCTCGGCGAGCGCCTGGCCGCCGCCGACCCGGCGCACGCGCAGGCGTACAAGGACCGCGCCGCCAAGACGGCGGGCGCGCTTGGAACGCTCGACCAGGAGTTCGCCAAGGGCCTGAGCACGTGCAGGACCAAGTCGCTGGTCACGGCGCACGAGGCGTTCGGCTACCTGGCGGACCGTTACAAACTCAAGCAGGTCGGCATCACGCTCGACCCCGAGACCGAGCCGTCGCCCGCGCGCATCTCCGAGGTGGCCAAGCTGGCCAAGGCCGAGGGCGTGACCACGATCTTCACCGAGTCCCTGGTCAGCCCCAAGGTGGCCGAGGTGCTCGCGAACGAGGTGGGCGCGAAGACCGCCGTGCTCGACCCGCTGGAGAGCCGGCCCTCCGGCGATTACCTGTCGGCCATGCGCGATAACCTCAAAACCCTACAAACAGCACTGGGGTGTACGGCATGAGCGAAACGGCCTTCGCGATGACCGACGGCCGGGTCTCCTTCGATGGCAAGCCCGTCCTCCGGGGGATCGACCTGACCGTCTGCCCGGGGGAGGTCGTCGCCCTCCTGGGGGCCAACGGCTCGGGCAAGTCGACGCTGGTCCGCGCACTGCTCGGCCTCACGCCGCTCACCGGCGGCTCAACGCTGATGTACGGGTCCCCGCCGGGCAGGTTCCGCGACTGGTGGCGCATCGGCTACGTGCCGCAGCGGCTCCAGGTCGGGGGTGGCGTGCCCGCCACCGTACGCGAGGTTGTGGCCTCGGGCCGGATCGCCAGGCAGAGCCGGCTGCGCAGGACCAGCCCGGCCGACAAGGCCGCCGTGGCCGGCGCGCTGGAGGCCGTCCGGCTGGCCGACCGCGCGAACGACCCCGTCCAGTCGCTGTCCGGCGGCCAGCAGCAGCGGGTGCTCATCGCCCGGGCGCTGGCCGGGGAGCCGGACACGTACGTGATGGACGAGCCGACGGCGGGCGTGGACTCCGACACGCAGCAGTTGCTGGCCGACACGCTGGCCGGGCTGGTGCGCGACGGCAAGACGGTGGTGCTGGTCGCGCACGAGCTGGGGCCGCTGGAGCCGATCATCACGCGCGGCGTGGTGATCCGCGAGGGCCGCGTCGCGCACGACGGCAGGCCGCCGCGCCCGGAGGGCGACTGCGCCCGGCCGGGCCACGAACATCAGCATCCGCACGCGGCCACGCCGGCCGCGGGGCCGTTGACCGGCTGGCAGGGGGAGGCGCCGTGAACGGCCGCCGACGGAGGGAACCGCGATGATCATGGATCTGCTCCAGGAGCAGCTCTTCCAGCTCGCCCTGGTGGCCGCGCTGCTGGTGGGCCTGTGCGCGCCCGCCGTGGGGACGTTCATCGTGCAGCGCAGGCTGGCGCTGCTGGGTGACGGCATCGGCCACGTGGCGCTGACCGGCGTCGCCCTCGGCTTCCTGACCGGCACCACGCCCGTGCTCACCGCCGTGATCGTCTCCGTCGTCGGGGCGGTGGCCATCGAGCTGGTCAGGGCGCGCGGGCGGACCAGCGGCGACGTGGCGCTGGCACTGCTGTTCTACGGCGGGATCGCGGGCGGCGTCATGCTCATGGGCATCGCGCCGGGCGGCAGCAACGCCAAGCTGAACTCCTACCTGTTCGGCGCCATCGCCAGCGTCACGGTCCAGGACATCTGGGTCATCGCCGCGCTGGCCGTGGCCGTGATCGGCGTGGTCGTGGTCTTCGGCAGGGAGCTGTTCGTGCTCTGCCAGGACGAGGAGATGGCCAGGGCGAGCGGCCTGCCGGTCCGCTTCCTCAGCCTGCTGATCGCGGTCACCGCCGCGCTCACCGTCGTGATCGCGATGCGCGTGGTGGGCCTGCTGCTGGTCAGCGCGCTGATGGTGATCCCGGTGGCCACCAGCCAGCAGCTCACCCGGGGTTTCCGCACGACGATGGGGCTGGCCATGCTGTTCGGGGTGCTCGCCTCGGTGGGCGGCCTGCTCGCCTCCACCTACTCGGCCAAGGTGCCTCCCGGCGCGGCGATCGTGCTTCTTGCTCTCGCCGGCTTCGTCCTGGCCCTCGGTGTCGGTAAATTCGTACGCCGAGGCCGTACCCAGGAGTCGACAGTGAGCGAGCGACCGAAGATGCGCGTGGAGGAGGTCGCATGACGACGAGACGCGACGCCGTGCACGACACCCTCCGCAGGAGCGAGGGGTTCCGCAGCGCGCAGGACGTCTATGCCGAGATGCGCCTGCACGGGGCGAAGATCGGCCTGACCACCGTCTACCGCGCCTTGCAGGCGCTGGCCGACGGCGGGCAGGTCGACGTGCTGCGTACGGACGAGGGCGAGTCCGTCTACCGGGCGTGCGCCAGCGACGTCCATCACCACCACCTGGTCTGCCGCCGCTGCGGCCACACGGTGGAGGTGGCCGGTCCCGCGGTCGAGCGGTGGGCCGAGGCGGTGGGCGGCGAGCACGGCTTCACCGAGATCACCCACACGGTCGAGGTCTTCGGCACCTGCGCCGCCTGCTCCAAGGGCTGACCGGCGTCAACCGGCCTTCGGCACCTGCTGCTCGCGCGGCTCTATCCGGCGTGTCTCGCCGGGCTGCGGCGAGCGGGTGCGGGTGCGGGAGCCGTACAGGACTCCGAGGACGATCACCGCGCACCCGGCGAGCTGCAGCGCCGACGGCCGCTCGCCCAGCACCACCGCGGACAGAGCGACGGTCGTCATGGGCTGGACCAGCAGCAGCAACGCGGTGAGCGCGGCCGGCTGGCGCGGCAGCGAGAACGTGATCAGCGACCACCCCAGCACCTGCGGCCCCAGCGCGAGCAGCAGCAGCCACCCGTGCGCCGGCCAGCTCGGCATGAGGTCGGCACCCCCGAAGAGCGGGCTCAGCAGGGCGATGGCCACGGTGGCGACCACCGTGGCGTGTGCCAGCGGCCCCACGGCCCGCGCCGGCCCGGCCTTCATGAGCAGCAGGAACGCCGCGTACGAGATGGACGTGGCGACCCCGGCCAGCACCCCCATGATCGGATCGCGCCCGTAGGCGGCGCTGTCGAACACCCCGGAGATGAGCACCACCCCCGCGAACACGATCGGCGTCGCGACCATCAACCGGGACGACGGCCGCTCCCCGAACAGCGCCCAGGCCGCGAACGCCACCAGGAACACCTGCAGATTCCCCAGCACGGTGGCCAGCCCCGCGCCCACGTAGTCGATCGCGTGATGCCAGAACAGCAGGTCGAGCGCGAACACCACGCCCGCCAGCCAGGCCAGCACCACCCCTTTCCACGGCAGCGGCCCCAGCCTGCGCCGCTCCAGCCAGGCCAGCACGATCATGGGCGGCACGGCGTACGCGCAACGGAACAACGCGGACGTGGCAGGCGATACACCTGAGAGCCGAACCAAGGGGGCGGAGGTGGAGATGATCAGCGCACCGACGATCGCGATCAGCACGATACGGCGATGTGCACTCATAGAAACCCCCGTACGGCCATGCAGGAGATACAGTGCGACCACGCTAGAACCCGGCGCGGACAGGAGTCAACATGCCGTTTGGCCATGACATGGTGCATTCTTTGGCCACCGTTGTCGAGCTGGTCAACACCTCGCCCTCCACCGGGGGCGACGAGGGCCTGGCGGGCCTGGCCGAATTGCAGGCGTTCGTGGAGTCCCGCCAGATCAGCGGCGTCACCAAGCTGACGCCCCGCGACCTGGGCCAGGTGCGGATGGTACGAGAGGTGTTCTACCGCGTCTTCATCTCCCCGGACCAGCCCACGGCGGTCCGCACCCTGAACGTCCTGCTCGCCGAGACGCGCATCACCCCCCGGCTGACCGAGCACGACGGCCACCCGCTGCACATGCACTATTTCGCCGCGGACTCCACCCTGGCGGAGCACGTGGCGGCCGACTGCGGCGTCGCCCTGGCCCACCTGCTGGTGGAGGGCGAGGTCGAACGCCTGCGCACCTGCTCGGCCCCGGACTGCGACCGCGTCTTCGTCGACGAGTCCCGCAACCGGTCCCGCGTCTACTGCGACAGCCGCACGTGCGGCAACCGCATGCACGTGGCCGCCTACCGCGCCCGCCGGCGCGCCTGACCCTCGGGACAGCCCTCCAGGGGAACTCGGCACCCCCGGGGAGCGCCGGGACGCCCGGGGGGACAGTCCTCGCACTGAGGCGCGCTACGCGCGATGGAGCACTCGGACAGCGCCCTGTGGGGACAAGCCCCCACACCCCCAGGCGGGGCCCTGCCGGTCCCCGCACCCCTCGGACGCGACCCCGACTACCCCACCGAGCCTCGATATCCCGAAGGCAGGGCCGGAAGCATTCTCGGCTGGTGGGCGCCTGCGGGCATGGCGTGGCTGGGTGGCTGAGGGTCACCTGGAGCACGTCACCATCGTCACGATCTACGCGGTCACCAGCCTCCCACCAGGCCGAATCACACACGTCCCGGCTCGCCGCCCTGATCCGCGGCCACTGGAGCGTCGAGGCCCTGCACCACGTCCGAGACGTCACCTATCGCGAGGACGCCTGCGGAGTCCGGACCGGCACCGCACCCCGGATCATGGCCGGCCTCCGCAACCCGGCCATCGGACCGGCCCGCCTGATCGGCTGGACCAACGTTGCCGCCGCCACCGACCACTACCGCAGCCACCGCTTCGACGGCCTTCAGCTACTCGGTGCCACAACATGAGAACGCTTCGGCCTTGAAGCCACCAGCAAGATCGCTGTCCAAACGGCATCGGGGTCGGCCAACGAATGGGCGGCCGCCGTGCTAGGTGAAGTATATGAGCCGGTCCTCTGAGCGGATCAGGCCTGGAAGACCGAGCTGGGCGGACTGCGGGAAGCGTGGAATCACTTCGTCGCAGAATTGTTGGTCGATTTTTTTCAGGTAGTTGCGAGCGGACACGTCGTCGTCGTTCTGAAAGATGTCGGTGAACCAGTTTTCGTCGGCCACCGCGTGATCGAAGCGTGCCTTGGCGGGTGCCACGATGTCATCCGCGCACGTGCGGGCGAGCGAACCGATGGTGCTGTAGATCTCGGCCAGCGGGCGGACGGTGTCGTGGATCGCCTTCAGCGCCCGCTGCGCCTTCTCTGCCGCAGCACCGGCCCAATGGTAGCTGACGTCATTCGCATGAAACCGCAGCCTGCCGGCGATCGTCCCCAGGTCGTCGGAAATCGCCGTCATGGAATTGGAAAAGTTTCTCATCGACTGCTCGTCGCCGGTCATCAACAGCTCCCTGATCTGTTCCTTGTCAAGGCTGTCGTAGTCATGACGCAGCTCGATGCCGTTCCAGTCGACGACGATGTATCCCGACGGATATTGGTTGCTGACGGCATAGCCTTTTTCAACACTGCTCCAGCTGCTTCTCGGAGTGTCCGAATAAGGACTCACCGTGGAAGTGGAGTCGTGATATCTGTTCCAGAAGGACTGTCTGTTGAGCCAGCTGTTCTCTTCGGCGATATTGTAATTCTGACCGGCGGTGGCAATGCCGCACGCGGCCACGACGCACTCGACCACCGCATCACTGGTAATGCAGTACAAGTCATCCGTGAAAGATCGGAAGATCCTCGAGACATCGTCGGCCCTGCCCCAATCTCCGGCATTGAAGCTCTTCCCGCCCCACCAGTCGGGGATTTCGACATCATTGAGATCGACCACGAGCTGCTCGGCCGTCTCCCTCAGCGCCCTGCGATCGACGTCAATGCCATCTCTGACCAGGTCGCCGAGTCCAGGCCAATCGTCACTGGGCCTGGGTACACTGTCCGCACCCGCTCCATCCTCTTGCGGATCCGTTCTCAAAGTCACGCGAATCGCCTTCTCACGGTGTGATTGATTGATTGCGGAGGATAGTGCCCTCGGGAGCCTAGCTAATTCGATAAGAACCAGCCGAAACCATGCGATGAACTGCTGGTGAAGATCGATCACTTCAGGCCGCCGTGGCGTCGGCACCGGCCGCCTCAGGCTCTCCTCCCACGACCACGGCCAAGACGCTGTCCGGGACCATAGAAGGCCGTTCTTCACATGCCGCGCCCGGGAGTTGGTGGAGGACGCTGCAGCCGAGCCGGGCCTTGTAATCCACGCCCGTGATCGACACGACCGATATACCGGGTTCCCGGGCCAGGGAGCCGGCCGCAACCCAGCAACGTGGTCTTGCCCGTGCCCGACTCACCCATCAGCAGCAAGGGCCTGCCCGACCGGGAAGTGCCCAGGACCGGCCGCAACCTTCGTATCCCGCCGAATCAAACGTGTCTTTGATCACCGAGGCGTCGGCGTTTCGGCCGATCCACGCAAATCAGCCTCAGCCATCGATTGTCGAGCGCACGCCGAAAGGGTTGTCGATGGCGTACCGCCAGCGCCCGTCCCTTCCGCGGCGGGCGACGTCGGTGGCGGTGCCCTCGATGTGGACCTGCTGCCCGTCCCGGTCCACACCGTCGATGGCCCAGTCCACGATCAGCAGGGCCGTGTCGCCCGCGGTGTAGACGTGCCGCGGCCGGACCGTGATCGGCAGTCCCAGGGCCATGAAGCGGGCGTTGGCGGCTTGGGCCTGCGGGCCCGTCAGCGGGGAGCCGGGTTCGGGCACGAAGACCGCTCCGCTCTCGTAGACCTCGGCCACGGCCGCCGGGTCGCCGGTGTTGAAGCGGTCGGCGAACACGGCAGGCACGTCCTCGGGGCGTTCGGCGAGTTGGCGCATCGCAGTTGCACGTCCTTCCGGCAGGTAGAAATCGGGTGGATGCGGAAAAGCTAGGAGGCGCCCTCGTGACTCACCAAACGGTTGGCCACCCCGGTCTGCCCGATGATCCTCGGGCCGAGGTCACCGAGCCGGATCCGTCGTGTCCGGTGGAGATCGCGCTCGCGGCGCTGCGCGGGCGGTGGACGACGCTCGTGATCCGCGAGTTGCTGCGGGGTGAGCGTGGGTTCACGGAGCTCCGGCAGGCGCTGCCCGAGTTGTCGGACAAGGTGCTGTCCGATCGGCTGGCGCAGCTCGCCGAGGCCGGGGTGCTCGAACGTCACCGGAGGTCCGGATGGCCGCCCCGTACGCACTATCGGCTCACCCCGCACGGGCGCCGACTCGGGCCCGTCCTCCAGACGCTCTGGGACTGGGGCGCCCGGGTTGAAGGCCGGCACGGGCAGGGGGTCCAGTCGGGTCTGGCCGCCACGGCCGAGAGCGATCACGACTGAGCGCGGGTGGGTGAGCGGGTGAGCGCGGGTGGGTGGGTGAGGGCGGGTGGGTGAGGGCGGGTGGGTGCGGCTTTGCTCGGGTGGCGGGGTGCCCCTCAGCGACCCCGCGGCCCTGCTCGACTGGGCCAGGCGCGCTGATGCCTCTACTGCTACGGCGGCGATCCGGGCCAGGTGGATCGGCTGGCGGGCGTGGTCAGCGCCCTTTGATCAAGAGAAGTCCTACAGCAGGGCCAGCATCCGATCCGCCTGCGCGGGCCGGATCTCCCGGCGGCAGCGCAGCAGCCAGAACAGCGCGAGCAGCCGCCGGCACTCCGTGAGCCTGGCCGCCTCCTCGGCGGTCAGCTCGAACCGGTCGAGGACGGCGGTCAGCCCGGCCGGATCGTTCTCCCAGACCGAGATGTGCTCGGTGACCTCGGCCAGCTCGAACGCGCGGTCGCTGCGCCCGGAGTACTCGAAGTCGATGACCCGGACCCTGGTGCCGTCCCACAGGTAGTTGGCCAGGTTCCCGTCGCCGGTGCCGAACACCGGGGTGCCCGGCTGCGCGAACATCGCCTCCAGGCTCGGCCCGGACACCCAGTCCGTGGCCGCGCGGAGGGCTTCGGCGGTCGCGGGTTCGGGCGTGGCCGCCGCCGCCCAGTCGCGTACCTTCCGCAGGAGATAGACCGGGTGCCCGGCACGCGCCGGCACCCGGTCGAGCAGCCGGGACGGGACCGAGCGCTGGACGCCGGTGATGGCCTCGGCCAGGGCATCGACGAGTTTCCCCGCGATCTCCCCGCTCACCGTCGTGCCGTCCAGGCGGGTCATCACCACGGTCGGCGGGTCGGCCTCCAGCTCGGCGGTCACCGGCGCCGGGGCCAGGCCGGGATCGTGTTCGCCCAGCAGCTCCAGGGCACGCCATTCGCGTTCGGGCTCACCGTAGTCCGACGACCGGTATCGCTTGATCACCACGTCGGACCGCACCTCGATGGAATGGCCGCCCATCCGCCCTCCGATCTTGTCGAATGGGACGATATGCTAGACCAATCACCCGAAGTCGCGGCGGCGAAGAGCCGCGAGGGCGCCGCCGAGGAGCATCGCCGTGAGGGCCGTCAGCGCGAGGGCGGGGCGGACGTCGAAGGAAGTTCCGAGCATCGGGTTGGGGATGTAGTGGAACGGCTCCAGCGGGGTCCCGTGCCACAGCCCGTACAGGGGGCTGACGATCTTGCCGAGCCCGGCGGTCAGGAGCCAGACGATCCAGGAGATCGCCACGCTCGCCCTCGGCACCAGCCCGTACGCGAGCACGCAGACCGCCCCCACGCACCAGGCCGCCGGCACGGCGCTCAGCGCCCCCGCCAGGAAGCGGGGCAGGTCGCGGGCGAGATCGCCGACGAGCAGCGAGTACAGCGTGCCGAACACGAGCCCGGCGACGGCCATCAGCGCCGCCGTGCCGAGCCCGGTCACGACCAGGTGGCCGGCCGCCCAGCGCAGGCGGGTCATCGGGGTGGACTGTACGGTCTCCGCGCGGCCCGAGGTCTCCTCCGAACGCAGCCGCAACGTCATGAGCACCGGGTAGAGCGCGACGGCGTACGCGATGACGAGGATCAGGTACCACGAGTACGCGCCCAGCGCCGTGCCCGTGTCGGACACGCCGAGGAGGCTCGTGATGCTCCGCACCACGATGCTCGGCCGCGAGAGCAGGTCCTGGGCGAGCGGGCTGAGCCCGGCTCCGGCCACGGCGAAGCACGCGACCCCGGCCGCCCACTTGGCCAGCAGAGCGCGGTGCAGCCGCCAGGCCAGGCTGATCGGGCCGCGCAGCTCCGGCGCCGACTCCCGGCCCAGGCGCTCGGGCAGCAGGCCCTCACCGAGGTCGCGGCGGCCGAGCAGCCGGTACGCGACCGCGCACAGGGCCACGCTGACCAGCACCGACACCCCGAGCAGCCACCACCGCTCGTCCTGGTACGCCCGCACCAGGTGGCTCCAGCCGATCGGCGACAGCGCCTTCAGCCAGTACTGTCCGGTCGCGTCACCGGCGTAACGCATCACGTAGGCGGCGCCGAGCGCGGCCAGGCTGATCGCGGTGGCCGTGCGGGCGCTGCGCGCGAGCTGCGCGGCCACCGCCGCGACGGCGCCGAACACCCAGCCCGCGACCGTGATCGCGGCCCCGTAGGCGACGGTCCCGACGGGCTCGAACCCGAGCCCGACGAGCACGGCCCCGGTCAGCACCCCGCCGGCCAGGCTGATCCCGCCGGCTACCAGCAGGGCGGCGGTCAGCGGCGCGTGGCGGCTCACCATGCCGGAGCGGACCAGCTCGGCCCTCCCCTCGTCCTCCTCCCTGCGCGTGTGGCGGATGACCGACATGAGGGCCGCGAGCGCGCTCGCCACGTACAGGAACCCGCCGCTGCGCCACGTCGCGATCACCTCCAGCCGCGGCTCGATGAGGCCGCCGCCGAGCGCGCGCAGGAAGACGTTCCTGGTGGCGAGTTCGACATAGGTGAGCTTCAGCTCGTACGTGCCCATGGCCCGGTTGACGTAGGACACCAGCGCCAGGGCCAGGGCCACGATCAGGAGGATCCACCAGGGCGCGATGCCCCGCTCGCGGCGCAGCGCCAGGCGGACGAGGTGGCCGGTGCCTGCCAGGGCGCCGGCCCGGCCTTGTCGTGCGTCAGCCATTCGGCATCAGCTCCTACTCACGAGTACAGCCAACTGTTCCGACGAACAGCAGGCTATACCCGCGTATAGGCGACAGCCAGCCCTGGGCCCCGATCGAGAGGTTGGGGCCGGTCAGACCGGGTTGGGGAGCGCCCCGCCGTAGCGCCTGTCGCGCTTCGCGAAGACCTCGCAGGCCTCCCACAGATCCCTGCGGTCGAAGTCGGGCCACAGCCGGTCGAGGAAGACCATCTCGGCGTAGGCCGACTGCCACAGCAGGAAGTTCGAGAAGCGCTGCTCCCCCGACGACCGCACGAACAGATCCACCTCGGGGATCTCCGGCTCGTCCAGGTAACGCGCGAACACCTTCTCGTTGACCTTGGACGGCTTGACCCGCCCGGCCGCGATGTCCTCGGCCAGCCTGACCGCCGCCTCCACGATCTCGGCCTGCCCGCCGTAGTTGACGCAGAACTGCAACGTCAGCTTGCTGTTGCCGACCGTCATCTCCTCGGCCGCCTGCAACTCCGAGATGACGCTCTTCCACAGCCGCCCCGGCTTGCCCGCCCACCGGACGCGCACGCCCATGGCGTTGAGCTCGTCGCGCCGCCGCCGGATCACGTCGCGGTTGAACCCCATGAGGAAGCGGACCTCGTCGGGCGAGCGCCGCCAGTTCTCCGTGGAGAACGCGAACGCGCTCAGATAGGGGATGCCCAGCTCGAGCGCCCCCTCGATGACGTCGAACAGCGAGGATTCGCCCGCTTTGTGCCCCTCGATGCGGGGCAGGCCACGAGACTTGGCCCAGCGGCCGTTGCCGTCCATGATGATCGCGACGTGCTTGGGCACCAGGTCGCGCGGGATCGGCGGGGGCGTCGCGCCCGACGGATGCGGGGTCGGAGGTCGTACGTTCACACAGGCTCCCTTTCGACGTGTCGGAGAGAGCGTATTCCGTGTTCGAGGTGCCATTGCAGATATGCGGCAACGAGCCCGCTGCACTCACTCCGGTGGCGCGACTCCGAGGCGTCGGCGGTGGCCCAGTCGCCACGCAGCAGCGCCGTCATGAGCCCGATCGTCTCCCCGGCGGGCACGGCCGAGCCGGCCGGGCGGCACGCCCCGCACACCACGCCCCCCGCGACGATGGCGAACGCCCTGATCGCCGGTGCCTGGCACTTGGCGCACGCCTCAAGCGCGGGGGCGTAGCCGGCCACGGCCAGCGAGCGCAGGAAGTACGCGTCCAGGACCAGCCGGGCCTCGTGGACGCGTTCGGCCAGCGTGCGCAGCCCGCCCACCAGCAGCAGGAACTGCCGCAGCGCCGGCTCCTTCTCCCCGTGCGTCAGCCGGTCGGCGGTCTCCAGCATCGCGCTGCCCGCGGTGTAGCGGGGATAGTCGGCCGCCAGCGTCTCGCCGTAGGGTCTGATCGTCTCGGCCTGCGTGACGACGTCGAGCGTACGGCCGACGTGGAGCTGCAGGTCGACATGCGTGAACGGCTCCAGCCTGGCGCCGAAGCGGGACTTCGTGCGGCGCACGCCCCTCGCCACGGCCCTGATCTTGCCGGTGCGCTTCGCCAGGATGGTGACGATGCGGTCGGCCTCACCGAGCTTCTGTGTGCGTAGAACTACGCCTTCGTCACGGTAGAGACTCACTCGGACATCTTACGGCCGCACCGAAGCGACGTTACGGGCATGCTCTGGTGACGCGACTTTACGTCACCCTCACTAGACTTTGACGTCTGTCCCCGGATTACCCGTTGTTCAACCCCCCGCTACCGCCTCGAAAGGGAGTCATGACCCGCGTGGTCCTGCTGGGCGCCTCGCCCGGCCCCGACACCTCTCCGACCGGCCTGAGGCTGGCCGCGCTGCCCGGCACGCCCACCGTGGCCGAGCGCCTGCGCAGCCAGCTCACTTCCCTGGATCCGCGGCTCGCCACGATCGAGTCAGGCGACGTGGCCGCCGCCCTGCGCGCGCTGGCCGACGTCGCGGAGACCGCGACGGAGAACCTCTTCATCATCCCGGAAAACTCTGTCATCCACGACGAGCTGATCTACCAGATCACCAAGGCCAAGCGCGGCGCGCTGGCGCTCGTCGCCAAAGAGCCCCGGCCGGAGGTGACAGAGGAGGAGCCGCAGGAGGACATCGTCCCGATCGACGAGGCAGAGCCCGAGATCGGCCTCGGCCGCCTCGAAGGGCTGCCCATCCGCTCGCGCGTCGGCAAGTCGCGCGTGGTCTCGGTGGGCACCGCGCGCCACGCCGTGACCAGGCCCAACGCCATCCTGCTCGGCCCGCTGCACCTGAGCGCGCGCAACGCGCCCATGCTGGCGCAGACCTGCCGCGAGCTGGCCGCGATGGCCGACACGTTCGGCGAGGACGACGACCTGCTGCAGCTGATCGTGTTCGGCCTGGTGCGCAACGGCGTGTCGGTCGGCATCAGGGGCCGGCGCGACCTGTTCTACCGCCGGGTCACGACCCAGGAAGAGGTCAACGAGGCCGGCACTGAGATGGCCGGCATGAACGAGGACCGGGCCAGGCTCAACAACGCGGTCAAGGGCGCCGACGGCTTCTTCACCACGTACTTCGTCTCCACCTACTCCCGCTTCATCGCCCGCTGGGCGGCACGGCGCGGGCTGACGCCCAACCAGGTGACGCTGATCTCGATCACGCTCGGCGTGGCCGCCGCAGCCTGCTTCGCCACCGGTGACCGGCCGTGGATGGTGCTGGGCGGTGTGCTGATCTACTTCGCGTTCGTGTTCGACTGCGTGGACGGGCAGGTCGCCCGCTACGCACGTAAGTTCGGCGTGCTGGGGGCCTGGCTGGACGCCACGTTCGACCGGTTCAAGGAATATGTGGTCTTCGCCGGGCTCGCCGTCGGCTGGGTCGTCTCGGGCAACAGCGACGACATCTGGATCCTGGCGCTGGCCGCGATCGGCCTGCAGTCCGTACGCCACCTGCTCGACTTCTCCTTCGGC
The DNA here is from genome assembly GCF_053603495.1 of Nonomuraea sp. NPDC004186. Lineage (NCBI taxonomy): Bacteria > Bacillati > Actinomycetota > Actinomycetes > Streptosporangiales > Streptosporangiaceae > Nonomuraea > Nonomuraea sp. NPDC004186. The sequence continues at coordinate 85,077 of NZ_JBSGFQ010000006.1, forward strand.
GTCTCCAACCGCCGCAAAGCCCCGTCCCCGCTGCCCACGCTGGCACTGGACGCGCCCGACGACCGCGACCTGCGTCAGGCCCTCACGCGCCGCAAGGTCGAGCGCAGCCAGGGTCTGCGAGGCGTGCTCAAGATGTGGACCAAGGCCGGCAAGTTCCGCGCCGTCCACTGGGCCCGCAAGATGATCGTCTTCCCCATCGGCGAGCGGTTCGCGGCCATCGCGATCACCGCCGCCCTCTTCGACGCCCGGATCACCTTCATCACCCTGGTGATCTGGGGCTCCGTCGCCGCCGCCTACACGCTCACCGGACGCCTCATGAGGTCGCTCGTATGATCACCCAACCGCAGGCCATGGCCACCCCCACGCCGGACCCCGACGAGGAACGCCGTCGCATCCAGACCGCCCGCCTGCTCGCCTACCGTGACGACGGCCCGCTCGCCCACGCCCTCGCCGGCAAGCTCGGCAAGGGCCTGCCGCCCGTGCCCGCCACGCTCGTGGCCCTCCTGGCCGTGCTGGCCTTCCTGGTCACCGGCCTGCTCGACCAGGGCGGCCCGATCCTGCTCCTGCCCGTCGCGACCACGCTGCTGCTCGTGCTGCCGACCACGCCGCGCGACCACCTGGGCCGCTTCGACTGGCTCACCCCGCCGCTGCTGCGCGGCGCCGAGTTCCTCGCCGTGATCTCGATCGGCCTGGCCGCGGGCGCGCCCAAGTGGCTGCTGTTCGTGCTCGTCTACGTCGTGGGTTACCACACGTACGACACCGTCTACCGGACCCGGCAGAGCATCTGGCCGCCCGCCTGGGTGTTCCACGCGGGGCTGGGCTGGGAGCTGCGCCTGCTGGTCATCGGCCTGGGCGCCGCGCTCGGCATCCTGACGCCGGTGCTGGCGGTGCTTACGGCGTACCTCTTCGTGCTGTTCGCGGTGGAGAGCGTGACGAGCTGGGTCCGCCTCGACAAGGCCTCCGCCCAGGCCGGCGCCGACGCCGAGCAGGACCTCGAGGCCTCCCCCGAGGACCAGCTCGAACAGGCCACCGGCGAGGCCGACAAGGGCTGACCCCACACGCGGCCCGGCTTGCCGACGCCCGCCCCGAGCACAAAGGGCCTCCCGAGGGAGCGCTTCGCGCTCGGGGCTCAGGCGTTCTTATGGAGGCGCCTTCCGGCGCAACCCCCGCGCCTACGGTGCCATCGCGCAGCCCACCCCTTGACCGACGAGGCGGTGGGCCGACTGACACCCACCCAGACCAACCCGCCTCCGGCCACCCCTCGGCCAGGACGCAACACCGCTGAACGGCAACCCGACTGAGACCCCTGCTCCGAGATGGGGTGCGGCAAGGCTACGCACGTACGGCGGCAGTGAGTTGCCGTACTCCAGGCACTCGCGGATGATGCGCGGCGAGGTTGTCAGCAATCGCTCGGATAGACGGTCGATCTCGGACCTCGGCCGGCGCTTCCTTGTGCGCAGTCAGCAACGCGGCGACGGTCTCCTCCGGCTGACCTGCCTGCCACCAGACGCGGGCCATGTCCGTGTGCAGCCGTCCGCGTCGTTCGGGCGTAGGGAACATGCCCGGATGCAGGCCGCGCCCCACGCGTAGCGCTGCGCCTGTGTCCTTCAGTGCGTAGTGGATGTCCACCTCGTACAGGCGGACGAACGCCCGGCCGGCCCCCGGGCGGCCGGCGACGCGTGCGAGACGGTCGGCGGCCCGATGCGCGTCCCCCACCTGGTCCAGCGCACTGGCCCTGTCACCGGCCCAGCTCGCCGTGTATGCCGAGGCGCACACCAGCCGCATGTAGGTGTTGGCCTGCGTCGGCGTGCGCAGCCCGGCTGCGTCGAGCCGGTCTATGGCCCGCTGGATCACGGCGGCGGCTGTCTGATGGCGGCCCTCCGTCCGCAACACCATGCCGAGCGCGCGCGCACTGGCGCCCATCGCCACTGGGTCCTCCGAGCGGTCCGCATACAGCACGGCGCGATCGGCGGTGAGCCGGGCCGTCGCCGGCCTCCCGACCTTGTTCATCGTGTCCGTCGCCAGGTCATAGCAGGAGGCCAGCAGCGCCCAACCGCCAGGCGTACCCGATCGTTCCGCCATGTCCCGTGCCGCAGTGAGCAGGGTCGGCAGTCCTGCCACCAGCGCGGACAGCGCACTCGTGTCGTACTGGCGCCGCGCCACCTGGAGCCGCTGCGTGATCTCCGTTTGATCTGTCGGGGCCTCCGGCTCGAGCGGTACGGCGAGCACGTCATCCACTTTCTGGATCAGCTGGATGGGAATGCTCAGTCCCACCGCGGCCAGTAGTGTGCGTCGCCGCATCGGATCTCCCCCTGTATCGTCTTGCTCACTAACTGTAATTTCCGGCCGCCTGCGGATGCAGTGGCCACACGCCGATATGGCGTGCAGGTCAGGCCGAAGCCCCAGCCGCTCGGGTGGTACTCGATACAGGCGGCACAGTGCCGCGGCGTACTCCGGGCTGGGCGTTGCGGTGCCGTGCTCCCACCGGCACAGCATCGCCGGTGTCGTCGGCGGCTCGGGCAGGCCGGCCGCGCGGTACAGGGCGGCGAGGGCCTCCAGCGCCGTCGGCCGCGACCAGCCGTAGGCCAGCCGGTACGCCTCCAGAGGCCGCAGCTCCGGTACGGCGGTCAGAATCTCCTGCGCGATCTGCTCTGCGGGAGCAGCGCGGCGCTGGCAGTCCAGACGGGTTTCCCGGGCACGGCGCTGCAGCTCTGCCCGTCGTGCTCGGCTCATGGCCATGGCGACCTCCAGCGCGCCCATCCTGTGCAGACCGTAACGCCACGAGGACGGAACGAACATTGCCGCCGAGGCAATGTTCCGGTCAGGGCGGCATTGATGCCTGCCATCGGCTCAGCGGAGTGTGGCGGCACTCAATCACCCAGCAACGGAGGGCCGACACCATGCACGTCCTCAGATCCGGCGCAGCCGTGCCGCTCGGCGCGTACCCAATCGGCCAGTCCGAGCCGACTGGCGGCTTCACCCCCGGCCACCTTGCAGTCGTGGCCCTGAGTGGGCCCGACAACGTCGGCAAGACCACACACGCCCGCCTCCTGCAACACCGGACCGGCGCCCGCAGCCTCGGCCCGCTGGACGACTACGACCGCCGCTGGCAGCACGCCAAACGCAACGGCCTGCCCGATTGGTGGTTCGGCACCGCTCCGATCGAAGAGGTCGCAGACGTGCTGGCCTGCTCCTACCTCGCCCGCTCCGCCGCCGCCCAGAGCGGTCCGCCCGCCCCCCTGATCCTCATCGACCGCGGCATGACCATGCTCGTGGCCTCTGTCGCTGCCACTATCGCCGTCCGCGACCACACGCGCACCGAACTCGCCGCCGAGCGCGCTCACCTCCTGCTCGCCCCTTACGCGTCGGCCATCGCCCACGCCCAGCAAGCCGAGCACGAAATCCTGCTTCTGCACCACGCCGCCCCCCGCGAAGGCGCCCGGATGGCACTGTCACGGGAGCCCGCGATCACCCCCGTCTACCGCCGCTACCAGCACGCCCTCAACGAGCACCTCGCCAAACTCCCCCCGAGCGACGCAATCGTGGCCGGTGAACGCCCCATTCTCGCCGTGCACGCAGACATCTGTGCCACGCTCACCCGCCCGGCCGTCCTGGCACCCACGATCAATGATCGGTGGATCATCGCGCTCGGCGGCCTGTCGGAATGCGGCAAGTCCACCGCAGGCCGCCATCTCCAGCACGAGCACGGCGTCACCCGCCTGAAGATCGGCTACCTGCTCGACCTCGCCGCCGCCCGCCACCGGCTCACCGACATCTACGCCCTCCCCATCGCCGAGCAAGCCGAACTGCTGGCGCTGGAACTCGACGCCTACGCGCACGCCCACCACTACCAGCAGACGTTCAGCATCGAGAGCCTCCACAGCCACGACCTGGCCACCGAACTGCGCAAGCTCCTCGGCGACAGCCTCACCACGGTCTACCTCGACGCCGACCCGACTGTGCGCGCCACGCGCGGCACCCTCGGCCCAGACGACGTTACCGAACGCGACCGCATCAAACGCGCCCGCGGCGCCGACCGCGTCCGCGACATCGCCCAGCACGTGATCGACAACAACCGGTCGGCCACCGAACTCGGGCACGCCCTGGACCGGCTGATACGCGATCGACTCTGGCCACGCCGCTCCCCGCGAGTGGTGCTCCCGGCCGAGCTCGGCCTGCCCGATCACCTCACCGGCTTCCTCGACTACACGGTGGCCGCACTCACCCGGCCAGACGACACAGTCCGCCTGATCGCGATCACCGGCTCTGGTGCCCGCGGAAAGTATCTGGACGGCTGGTCCGACCTGGACGTGCTCATCGTGGCCGACCCGCCGGCACTGCCCGCCATCGGCGCGGCTCTCCGGCAGGCCCGTGGGCGCCTCGCTGGCGTCAAGCTGGGGCTGACCGTGCTCGCTCCCGCTGAATGCCAGGCCGGCGCGCTCACGTCCCGCCTGCTGTACACGCTCGCCCAGATCGCCGACGGCGCGCTCCCCGCGATCTGGGCCGCCCCCGGGTTCACCGTGCCGCATCCGGACGCGGCCACCGTGACGGCGCGCACCTGGCGGGACGGAGCGACGGCGGCTATGGACCTGCGGCGGCTCCTTCTGCGCGAACCCATCGACGTGCGCGCGGTGTACAAGGTGGCCGCGCTGCTGGCGAAGATCGTGCTGCGGTGCGAGGGGGAGCTGCACGCCGCCGACAGCGACGCCCTGGTCGCGTTCGCCAAACTCGCCAGCGACCTGCCCGAGGCCCCATCCGACCCGCGGTTCGGCGCGGCCGAGCAGGTCACCGCGATGGCCGAACAGGTGCTGGCGTGGTGGCTGGCCAGCCTGGAGTCGGCAGTATGACCGCGATGATCCAGGACGCGCCCGGCAACTTCCACCACCACGATGACGGCACCTTCCGCAAGAACATGCCGGCGGCGCTGGCCCAAGCTGAGGCGCGCGGCCATGCGGCAGTACGCGGCCATCTTCCGGCCGCCGTCCTTCTCGGCACCACCGTCGACCCCGACGGCCGGCACACCCTGATCTATCAGGACGTGTTCGCCGACGGCCGCTGCACCGCTCTCCTTGCCGACCTCATCACCCGCGCCGACGCCGACCCCCGCCAGGTTCCCGCCGTCACCGCCCTCATGGACGCGGCCTGTGACAGCATCCTGCTGGCTGCCGAGCGCACCGGCGAACCAGCTCCGATCGGCTCGTGCCGCCCCGGCCTGTATGCCGAACGGCTACGCCCAGGCGGACGGCTGGACCGCTGGTACGGTGCGGAGCCCCCGCTGACCGTCGTCACCGGCGAGTCGACCGTCGACATCGACTTCCTCCGCCTGTTCGCCCAGCTCCGCGAGCAACTGGCCCCGGCCACGGTGACAGCTACGGCGCTCACTCAAGGCGACCCGACTGAGCCGAACCTCGCCGCCCCGTTGTGCTGGCTGGACTGCGAACACGCCGGCCGCAATGCCTTGCCCGGAGAGGCGGCCATCCTGTTGTGGTACCTCCTGGCAATGGGCGGCTGGCTCGTGCCGAGGTACAAGCCGCTGACCTACTGGCGGACCGTCCGCACGCCCGGCCCGGCATGGCCCCCAGCGCTGACCCACTTGCGCACCGGACAAGGCCGACTGGAGGTCAGCGGCAACCTGCAGGTGGGCGCGGGACGCCACGCGGCAATCGCCACCCTGACGCGGCGCCTGCACGGCGACCTTGGTGCACTCGTCGCGGCCGGCGACGATCCGCTGAGCGCCCTCCGCCCATGGCTGGTGCTGCGTATCCTGGGCGTCCTGCCTCTCACTGCCATGGCTCAGGCGGACCGGGCGTTCTGTCTGGCGTTACTGGCCCAGGTGCTGTGCGAGCGCATCCTGCTGGAGGACCTCGCCCGCGTCGAGCCCGGCCCGGTGGCGGTGAACGGCATACAGCCAGCCCGATCGGAAGGACGATCATGAAGACACGCGTTCGGGGCGTTCTCGTCACGCCGGGCAACGGCGTGTTGACCATTAAACGGGTGCGGCCCGCAATGGCGCCGTACTGGGTGCTTCCCGGAGGTGGCGTGGAGGACAGCGATGCCAGCCTGGAGGAGGCGCTGCTGCGGGAGATACGCGAGGAACTGGCGGGCGAGGCGCGTATCCACTCGCTGATCCACGTGATCGACGGTGCAGACGAACGTCAGCTCTTCTTCCTTGCCACCATCGAGTCCTGGGATCCGGCGAAGCGGACAGGCCCGGAGTTTGCCGAGCCGGCCAGAGGCGAGTACCTCGTGCAGGAGGTACCGCTTTCGGCTGCGGGGATCGCGTCGATCGATCTGAAGCCCGAGCAAGTGGCCGAGCTACTGGCCGAACACGGGTCTGGCATGTTCGAGCTCGCCGACCTGCGGCCGGAGTGGCTCCCCTCCGCACGCTGATCCCGTCGTCGTGCGGCGGCACAACGAGCCTTTGCCGGGTTTCCCTGGGCGCCGCCCTACTGGCGCCCGGGGCAGGCATCATGGAGGCATGGCTCTCGACCTGCCTGCCGAACTGTGGACTGCGGAGAATGCGGCCCGCGAGCTCCATCCTGAGATGACTGTCGAGCAGGTGCGCGCGCTCGTCGCCTTGGTCGGCCTCCAGCCGATCGGGAAGCGCCCAGGAGGGTTCCGCACCTTCCCTCTGTCGCGGCCCCACGTGGGCCGATGGCGTGGTCAACCGGCAGGCGCCCTGCTCCTTGTCCGACGCACGCGCCTTGCGCCACTTGGCGTACCTCAGCTCTTCACTGCTCGGCATAGCGCTCCATCACCTCACGAATGATCTGCTCGCTGACGAACGTGGGCTGCGCCACGTGACTGAGCGCGTCCCATCGCTCGCTGATTGCCCGAACCCTCTCTTCTTGCCTGGTCACCTCTCCGGTCTCCGCCGCCTCCAGGTACGCGGCATCGGCGGAGCGCTCCACCTGCGCGAGCACGAATGACCCCAGCAGACCCGCAGTGACGCCTGCCGCCAGAGGCACGATGCGCACCGTGATGCGGGGGTGCGCCGCCATCGACAACAGATGCGCGAGTTGCTCGCTCATGACCTCCGCTCCTCCTATCGGACGGAGCAGGACGGTCTCGTCCAGCAGCACAGAGTGCATCGGCGGAGTCGGCCGGGTAAGGAACTCCTGCCGCTTGAGCCGCGCCCGCACAGCCATGTCCACCTGCTCGGGAATCACTCCTGGCTCGCCCTTGAAGAGGGTCGCGGCGTACCGCTCCGTCTGGAGGAGCCCCGGGATGAGCGCGAGCTGGTATGCCCGGATGGTGTGCGCGGCCGCCTCGATGCCGGGCCAGTCGCGGAACCAATCGGGCCCCGGGTCGACGTGGATCTCCGGAAGCAGCTCCAGCAGCTCGCCGTTGAACCCGAGGACCCGTTCGACTTCTTCGGTGACGTGCCGGTCCAGCCTGGCGCCTACAGCCCTGCACGGCGCCGACTATAACCGTAGGAGGTCAAGTCTTTACTGTAAGTTAAGAAGCTCTCATTCTCGGGCCACGAGCGATGCGTGTGACGGTGACATCGCCGCCATTCCGGATAGTGGCCGTTTAGCCTGGGGGCAGGGACACGGGTCCAGCTGAAGCCTGGAGACGCGGATGGCGTTCTTGTCGCGGCTGTTCAAGCGGGGCGATCCGCCGGCCGAGCGGGAGGAAGCGCGTCGGCGGGGGATGCGGGACGCCCGGGAGCATCCTTTGGGCGAGTTCACCGATCCGGAGTTCCAGCCCGCCTACGTCACCGAGGTCCGGGCCCTGGCCCGTGAGCAGGTCACCGAGGTCGATCGGCGGCTGGCGGCCACCCGTACCGCGATCCTGGAGCGGGCGCTGGGGGCGCGCGAGGTGATCTTGCAGGAGCTGGCCAGGAGTGACACCCACCCGGAGCCGGCCCTCGCCAACGGTCACGTCTCTGACGAAGTCGACGAGCAGCAGCCGGACGCGTTCATCTCGATCGCGGAGGCGAGAGCGCGGCGGGCGGAGGCGCGGCGGCGGGCCGTGGTCGAGGAGGCGAACGTCGGCGTGCAGCGGGCCAGGGCCCGCATCGAGCACCTCACCCAGGAGTGGGAGAGCGCGCTGATCGAGCGCGACCACGAGGTGGAGGCGGTGCACGCCAGGGCCGAGCAGCTCATCGCCGCGTACAAGGGCGGGGTACTGGGGGCCCATCCGCGCAGGGAGGAGATCCCGTCCTTATGGAAGGGCGAGGTCATCGCGATGGGCGCCACGGGTGAGACCGTCACGGCGGTCTCCGGGCGGGAGGAGATCGCGCGGATCCTGCGCGAGGTCGAGGACCGCATCGAGGTGTGGCACGCCGAGGTGATGCCCCGAGAGCTGCCGGGAGGGGCGCGGCGCCAGCTCTCGCCGCCGCCGCCCGCCGATCCCGGCGTTCCCGGCGTCCCGGAGGACCGCGACGCGGGGGACGCCGGGGACGATCGCGCTTCAGGGAGCGAGCAGGAGGGCACGTGAGGGCCGAGGAGCGTGACGGCGACGACGACGGGGCTCGGGAACGGGGCATCCCGGCGCGCAGGCCGGTGGCGGCACGAGGAGCGCCCGACCCCGTCGCGGCGTCGGAGGCGTGCAGGCCGGAGGCGGTGGCGGTGGCGGTGGCGCGTGAGGTTGGGGCGGCGTCGGGGGCGTGCAGGCCGGAGGCGGTGGCGAGGGCGCGTGGGGTTGGGGCGGTGCTGGGGGTGATCCTGCTGGTGGCCGGCACCGTGGCGGCGTGCGGGACGGAGGCCAAGGCGGTCTGCGGCGTGATCGTGGACTCGACCAGCTACGCCGACCCCGCCACCTCCAGGAACGACGTCACCTCCAAGCTGCCCGCCTTCGCCCAGGGGTGCGACTGGATCGGGTTCGCGGCCGTCACGGGCAGCTCGGAGAGCAGCACCTGCCGCCAGGACCCGGTCTCCATCGCCGCCACCCAGGCCGAGAACCCCAACAACAACCCCGTGGTCGAGGATCGCGTCAGGGCGCACCGGATCACGGAGGTGGTGCCGAGGGCGGTGAAGCTGTTCGACTGCCCGGCGGAGGGCGAGGGCTCCGACGTGCTGGGAGCCCTGCGGTACGCGGCCAAGCAGCTCGGCGCGCAGCGGCAGCCGGACAAGCCGCACCGGCTCATCGTGTTCAGCGACCTGATCAACAACCGGGGCGACCTGAACATCAACAAGCTGGACCTGAACGAGGGCGCGCGCAAGCAGAAGATCAAGGAACTGCGGGACGCGCGGCTGCTGCCCGACCTGACCGGGTACTCGGTGGTCGTGCACGGCTTCCTGCGGGAGAAGACGTCGAGCCCCGACCGGTTCCCGCTGCTCGAAGGCTTCTGGAGTGAGGCCTTCGAGGCGTCCGGCGCGAGCACGGTGGATCTGCTCTAGGAGAGCGCGCTCCCTCCGGGTACGCAACGTTGACAGCAGGTAAAGACTGTGTTGACATCGGCCCAGAGAGCGCTCTCTCTCATCAGGCCCCCCACCCCCCATGGAGCAACGATGACAACAGCCCTCCGGCACCGGCGCCGACTGGCGGCGGTGGCCGTGGCGCTCGCGGCGCTCAGCGGCCTGCTCGTCAACGTGGCCGTCAGCGCCTCGGCCGCCGTCCCGCCCACCCCGTCCGGCTGGTCGCTCGTCTGGTCGGACGACTTCGACGGCGCCGCCAACACGCTGCCCTCGTCCACCAACTGGATCGTCGACACGGGGCACGCCTACCCCGGCGGCCCGGCCAACTGGGGCACCGGAGAGATCCAGAACTACACGTCCAGCACCTCCAACCTCAGCCTCGACGGCGGCGGCAACCTCCGCATCACGCCGCAGCGCAGCGGCTCGGGCGAGTGGACCTCGGCGCGCATCGAGACCCGGCGGGCCGACTTCAAGCCCGCCGACGGCCGGATCCTGCGCATCGAGGGGCGCATCCAGATGCCGAACGTGACCGGCGACGCCGCGCTGGGCTACTGGCCGGCGTTCTGGGCGCTCGGGGCGCCGTACCGGGGCAATTACTGGAACTGGCCGGGCATCGGCGAGTTCGACATCATGGAGAACGTCAACGGCATCAACGCCGTCTGGGGCGTGCTCCACTGCGGCGTCAACCCGGGCGGGCCGTGCCAGGAGACGACCGGCCTCGGCGCCAACCGCGCCTGCCCCGGATCGACGTGCCAGGCGGCCTTCCACAGCTACCGCTTCGAGTGGGACCGCAGCGTCAGCCCCAACCAGCTGCGGTGGTACGTGGACGGGCAGCAGTTCCACAGCGTGAGCCAGTCGCAGTTCGACGCGGCGACCTGGTCCAACATGACGGGGCACGCGGGCTACTTCCTGCTGCTCAACGTGGCCATGGGCGGGGCCTTCCCCAACGCGCTCGGCGGCCAGACGCCCACGGCGGCGACCGTGCCGGGGCGGCCGATGCTGGTCGACTACGTGGCGGTGTGGCAGAGCGGCAGCGGCACCCCTCCGACGAACCCGCCCGGCGGCGTGGACGCCCGTTCGACGATCCAGGCCGAGCAGTACCAGGCGCAGTCGGGCACCATCGTCGAGACCACCACGGACACCGGCGGCGGCCAGAACGTCGGGGCGATCGCCAACGGCGACTGGCTCCGCTTCGACGGCGTGAACTTCGGGACAGAGGCCGCCCACCAGTTCAGGGCCAGGGTGGCGTCCGGGGCCGCGGCCGGGGTGAGCGGGCTGGTGCAGGTCCGGCTGGACAGCCCCACCGCCGCTCCCATCGGGGACTTCGCCCTCGCCAACACGGGCGGGTGGCAGAGCTGGCGTACGGTGCCGGCCAACATCTCGGGCGTGACCGGCACGCACACCGTGTACCTGACCTTCAGCAGCGGTCAGCCCGCGGACTTCGTCAACGTCAACTGGTTCACGTTCTCGACCAGCTGAGGCCCTCAGAGCTTCTCGAAGAGGCGCGGGAAGACCTTGGAGACCTTGGACAGCAGGTACTCGCCGTAGGTGCCGGTGAAGTCGACCTGGCCGTCCCAGCGATGGCCGGGGGCGTAGGGCAGCGGCGGTACCTCGCTGTCCCAGCCTGGGTCGAAGAAGAACGGGAAGCTCAGGCGCTCGTTGCCGCTGCGGTTGCGCACCCGGTGCGGGGTCGAGCGGTAGTGGCCGCCGGTGAGCTTGTCGAGCATGTCGCCGATGTTGCAGACGAAGGTGTTCTCCAGGGGCGGGGCCTCGATCCAGCCGCGCGGGGTGCGTATCTGGAGGCCGCCGTTGGCGTCCTGGAGGAGGAGGGTCAGCAGGCCGTAGTCGGTGTGCTCGCCGACGCCCCAGGTGTCGGGGTCGTCCGGCGGGGTGGGCGGATAATGAAATATCCGGAAAAGCACGGTCGGCTGGGCGGTGTAGCCGGAACGGAAGTAGTCCTCGTCCAGGCCGAGGCTCAGGGCGATCCCCGACATGACGGCCTGGGCGAGCGCGGTCATCGAGCCGAGATGGTCGAGCACGGCGTCGCGGAGCTCGGGCACCTGGGCGGGGAACAGGTTCGGGCCGTGCAACGGCAGCGGGCCCGGCGGCTCCTCGGCGCCGAAGTAGATGCCCTCCTTCAGGTCGGGCCGCCCCGAGGTCAGCTCGCCGCCGACCGGGAAGAAGCCGCGCCAGGCCTTGCCTCCCCGTTCCATGGAGATCTCGGCCTTGACCTCTTCGGGCAGGGCGAAGAAGCGCCTGCTCGCGGCGTCGAGCCGGCGCGGGAGGTCCGGCGGCACGCCGTGGCCGGAGACGTAGAAGAAGCCGCTGTCCCGGCACGCCTCGCCGATCGCCTCCGCCACGGCACGCTTGGCGGGGCCAGCGGCGGCGGCATCGGCAGGATCAGCGGCGGTGGCGAGCAGGGGCGAGACGTCGATCACCGGCAATTCGCTCACACCGTCATTTTGACATCCGCCCGCTCCCGGGACCCGGTGACGCACAATCGAAAGCAGGACCCGCGGTAGGAGGCCTGATGCGCTTCATTCGCCGGAAGCAGGACGACGACGTCGAGCCTGGCCAGGTCACCCGCATCACGCCTGCCGTGGCGTACGACGGCGACCTCTACCACCTGCCCGACTGGGCGCGGCGCCGCCACGAGGAGCGCGAGCTCGGCCGCGGGCACGCGGCCGACGGCCAGATCGACACGCTCACGCTCCAGACCGGCAGCGTGCCGCGCTTCCACGAGCTGGAGGACGAGCGGCTGGCCGAGCTGGCCGAGATCGAGGACCGTACCGAGCAGGAGATCCAGCGGGCCCGCGCCGAGTTCGAGTCGCAGAAGATCGGTCTCGCCGAGTCGCAGCGGGCGTTCGGGGAGGCGCGCAAGGCGCTGGACGACAGCCAGCGCCAGGTCACCGAGCTGGAGCAGCCGAGCCGCCGGCCGGGCGACGGGCGGCCCAGCTCCATCGCGATCTCGGGCAGCCGCTGGCCGGTCGTCCGCCGCTGGCTGCCCGCCGCGCTCCTCCTGCTGCTCCTGCTGATCGTCGAGGTGCCGATCCTCTACCAGGTCATCCTCAACTGGGGCGACAGCGTGGCGATGACCGCGCTGCTCGCCGCCGGTGCCGCTCTGATCATGCTGGTGGCGCCGCACATGTACGGTCGCGCGTTCCGGTCGTGGCAGGAGCACGGCAGCCCGGCGAAGGGGCGGTGGCTGCTGGCCGGGGTGGCGCTCGTCTGGCTCGGCCTCATTGTCGCCGTGGCCGTCCTGCGCCGGGACGCCCTGGTCAAGCCGCTGGTCGTGGACGGCCAGGACATCGGGCCGACCTCGGAGGGGGTCAGCCAGTTGCCCACCATGATCCTGCTCCTGGCCCTCCTGATCGCCACCGCCCTGATCGCCGCCGACCTGGGACGGCGCATGCACAACCCCAACGACCAGCGGTTACGGGAGCTGCGGGCCAAGCGTGACGCCGAGGCCCGCGCATGCGCCGCCGCCCAGGCCGCCTACCAGCGGGACGCCGGGTACGCCGAGAGCATCGCCCAATACCTTCAGGCGGTGGACCGGCGCAGGGCCGGCCGGCTGCGCCAGCTCGACAGCGGCTTCGACAGCCTGGCCACGGCGTACCTGGGAGGCGTGGTGGAGGGCCTCAAGGACCCGGAGGCGGCCAGCTGGGCCGAACGCATCGTCCTCCACCGCCGCACCCGCTCCTGACTCCCGTACCGGTACGAGGGCTCAGCTCGACTCCCTGACCACGAGCCGGGTCGGCAGCACGGCGGAGGTGGTGTGGCGGCCCTCCAGCCGCGACAGCAGCAGCCGCGCGACCGCCAGCGCCTGCTCCGCCAGCGGAATCCGCACGGTGGTCAGCCCCGGCGTGGTGGCCGAGGCGGCGTCGATGTCGTCGAAGCCCACGATCGCCAGGTCCTCGGGCACCCGGCGGCCCAGCTCGCGCGCGGCCTGCAGCGCTCCGATGGCGAGCTGGTCGGTGGCGGCGAACACGGCGTCCAGCGCCGGCTCGTCGCCGAGGAGCTGCCGGGCCGCCGCCGCGCCCGAGGCGCGGGTGAGGTCGGCGAGGGCCAGTAACGGCTGCGCGCCCGCCCGCTGCAGCGCCGCCCGGTGCCCGGACAGCCGGTCCTGGACGGCGACCAGGTCCATCGGGCCGCAGATCATGCCGATGCGGCGGCGCCCGCTCGCGAGGAGGTGCTCGGTGGCGGCGGCCGCGCCGCCGGCGTTGTCCACGTCCACGTACGGCACCAGCGAGGCGACGGCCGGCTTGCCGAGGAGCACGATCGGCACGTCCGTACGCGAGAGCCGCTCGGCCAGCGTGTCGCCCCGGTCGGGCGGCAGCAGCACGACGCCGTCCACCAGCCGGGCCTCCGCCTGCTGGACGATGCGCCGGTGGCTCTCGGCCGTGTCGGCCAGCATGAGCGTGATCTGCTTGCCGGCGCCCTCCAGCATGCTGGTGACGTACTGCACGACGGCGGCCGTCAGCGCGTCCCCCTGCCTGGGGACGGACAGGACGAGGGCGATGGCGTTGGTCCGCCGGGTGACCAGGCTGCGGGCGGCGGCGTTGGGCACGTAGCCGAGCTCCTTGACGGCCCGCATCACCGCCGTGCGGACCTCGGGGCTCACCGAAGCCTCGCCGTTGACCACGCGCGAGACGGTGGCGCGGGAGACGCCGGAGCGGGCGGCCACGGTCTCCAGGGTGGGCCGCTTGGGCCGGGTCTCGGTGAGGCCGTTGCGCCGGATGACGTCGCGGTACCACAGCGCGCTGTCCTTCGGCCGCCGTTTCTGGGTGGCGAAATCGACGTGCACGAGGCCGAACTTCCGCTGGTAGCCCTCGGTCCATTCGAAGTTGTCGAGCAGGGTCCAGACGAGATATCCGCGAACGCGGGCGCCGCCCTCGACGGCCGACAGCAGGGCCCGCAGATGCTCCTCGACGAAACTGATGCGTTCGACGTCGTGAATGCCGTCGCCGGTCACCACGTCGACGAAGTCGGCGCCGTTCTCGGTAACCATCAGGTCGAGCTCCGGATATTCCGCGGAAAGGCGCCGCAGCACCAGTGAAAGGCAATTGGGCACGATCGGCCAGCCCATCGCGGTGACCGCCGTCGGAATCGTGCAGAACAGCACCCCCTCGCTTCCCGGATAGGCCGAGGCGGCGGGCTCGCTGGGCTGGGCCTGCACCACGGAAGGCGAGTAGTAATTGATGCCGAGCAGGTCGAGGGGCTGGGCGATGATGTCGAGGTCGCCGTCGCGAATGTGGTCGAGGCCGCCGTTGCGCTCGATGATGGGCAGGATCTCGGCGGGGTACGAGCCGCGCAGCATCGGCTCCAGGAACTGCCGGTTGGCCAGGGCGTCGATCCTGGCCACGGCCTCGGCGTCCTCCTCCGACAGCTGCCTGCCGAAGTCGCTGACCTGGGCGGGCGTCAGGACGGGCGAGATGTTGAGCACCGTCCCCACCCGGGCCGCCCCGCCTGAGCGCAGGGCCTGCGCGGCCAGCCCGTGCGCGAGCATCATGTGGTGGGCGCTCCTGAACGCCTCGGCGGCCGATTTCCGGCCCGGCGCGTGGCTCCCGTCGCCGTATCCCAGGAAGGCCGCCACCCAGGGCTCGTTCAGCGTGAACCAGGTGTCGACCCGGTCACCGAGCCGGCCGTGCACGGCGGCGGCGTAATCCGCGAAACGGCCGGCGGTGTCGCGGGACGGCCAGCCGCCGAGCTCCTCCACCGCCTGCGGCAGATCCCAGTGATAAAGGGTCGCATAAGGCGTGATGCCGGCCGCGAGAAGCTCGTCGAGCAGCCGGTCGTAAAAGTCGAGTCCGGCCTCGTTCACCTTGCCCGAGGCGTCGGGGAAAATCCGTGGCCAGCTCACCGAGAACCGGTAGGCGGCCATTCCCAGGTCTTTCATCAACCGCACGTCTTCGGGATAACGGTGGTAATGGTCGCAGGCCTCGGCGCGGTCGGCGGAAAAGACGTCCCAGATGGACGGCCCCCGGCCGCCGGCGGACGTGGCGCCCTCGATTTGAAAGGCCGAGGTAGAGACTCCCCACACGAAACCCTCGGGGAAGCTTGCGGTGCTCATTTTGGCGGAACCCTCCGATGACTGTTTGCCCGCTTAGTCTCCCGCGTGCCG
The DNA here is from genome assembly GCF_053603495.1 of Nonomuraea sp. NPDC004186. Classification (NCBI taxonomy): domain Bacteria; kingdom Bacillati; phylum Actinomycetota; class Actinomycetes; order Streptosporangiales; family Streptosporangiaceae; genus Nonomuraea; species Nonomuraea sp. NPDC004186. The sequence continues at coordinate 100,560 of NZ_JBSGFQ010000006.1, forward strand.
CTCGTCGCGCGCCAGCCTGGCCAGGCGGTATACAGAGCGCGTGGAACTGGATCGGCTCGATCGTGACATCATCGCGGCGCTCGTCGAGGACGCCCGCGCGACCTTCGCGGACATCGGACACCAGGTGGGGCTGAGCGCGTCGGCGGTCAAGCGCCGGGTGGACCGGCTGCGCGAGACGGGGGCGATCACCGGGTTCAGCGCGAGGGTGGCGCCGCAGGCGCTCGGCTGGACGACCGAGGCGTACGTGGAGCTGTTCTGCCAGGGCAAGACCAAGCCGTCGGACATCGCGCTGGCCGTGGCGAAGTTCCCCGAGGTGGTGGGGGCGGCCACGATCACGGGCGAGGCGGACGCGCTCCTGCACATCAGGGCCACGGACGTGCGCCACGTGGAGCGGGTGATCGAGCGCATCGCGGCGCAGTCGTTCGTGGTGCGGACCAAGAGCTCCATCGTGCTCTCGCGGCTCGTGGACGCACCTCCCGGCACCACCGTCCCGGAGCCGCGCAACGGATCGCCCGCCCAGCTCTGAAAGACGCAACAGACCCGCGCGAACACGCAATGCCAAACACTTGGCCTGCATAAACATGCATTCTTAGGCTGTCTCCGTCCCTTCGAAAAGGACATCCACCCATAAACCTCGACGGAGACCTGCATGCCCAAACACTTCCTGATGTGCCGTCCGGACTACTTCACGGTCGAGTACGCGATCAACCCGTGGATGGACCCCGAGGCCGGTGCGGACCGCGACCTGGCGGTCCGGCAGTGGGAGGGCCTGAAGGCGGCGTACGAGGAGCTCGGACACCGGGTCAGCCTGATCGACCCGATCGAGGGGCTGCCCGACATGGTCTTCGCCGCCAACGGCGCGCTGGTCGTGGACGGCCTCGTCTACGGCGCCCGGTTCGCCCACGCCGAGCGCGGCCCCGAAGGCCCCGCCTACCTGCGGTGGTTCACCGAGCGCGGCTACCCGGCGCGCGAGCCGCTGCACGTCAACGAGGGCGAGGGCGACTTCCTCACGCTCGACGACGTCATCCTGGCCGGCACCGGCTTCCGCACGGACGTGGTGGCGCACCAGGAGGCGCAGGAGTTCCTGGGCCGCCCGGTGATCTCCCTGACGCTGGTGGACCCGCGCTTCTACCACCTGGACACGGCGCTGTTCCCGCTCGACGGGCGCAATGTCGCGTACTACCCGGAGGCGTTCTCCGAGGGCAGCAGGAAGGTGCTGCGCAAGCTGTTCCCGGACGCGGTGATCGCGACCGCCGAGGACGCCGAGGTGCTCGGTTTGAACGCCGTCAGCGACGGCAGGAACGTCGTCATCAACGCCGAGGCGTCGAACCTGCAGCTGGAGCTCAAGCGACGCGGCTACGAGGTCATCCCCGTCGACCTGTCGGAGCTGCGTAAAGCAGGTGGCGGACCCAAGTGCTGCACACTGGAGATCAGGGGGGAGAACTGACCATGACCACCAGCGCAGAGCTCATCGAGATGAGCGAGCGCCGTAGCGCGCACAACTACCATCCGCTTCCCGTCGTGATCCACGAGGCGCACGGCGCCTGGGTCACCGACGTGGAGGGCAAACGATATCTGGACTGCCTGTCCGGCTATTCCTCGCTCAACTTCGGCCACGGCCACCCGAAGATCATCGAGGCCGCCCGCGACCAGCTCGACAACCTGACCCTGACCAGCCGCGCGTTCTACCACGACCAGTTCGCGCAGTTCTGCGCCGGGCTCGGCGACCTCACGGGCAAGGACCTGATCCTGCCCATGAACACCGGCGCCGAGGCCGTCGAGACCGCCATCAAGGTGGCCCGCAAATGGGGCTACGAGGTCAAGGGCGTCGAGCCCGACCAGGCGAACATCATCGTGATGGAAGGCAACTTCCACGGCCGCACCACCACGATCGTGAGCTTCTCCACCGATCCGGAGGCACACGACAACTTCGGGCCCTACACGCCGGGCTTCCGGCTCGTGCCGTACGGCTCCACCGAGGCGATCAGGCAGGCCGTCGACCCGAACACGGTCGCGGTGCTGGTCGAGCCGATCCAGGGCGAGGCCGGGGTGCTCGTGCCGCCGGACGGGTACCTGAGCGAGATCCGGGAGCTCTGCACCGCGCAGGGGATCCTGATGATCGCCGACGAGGTGCAGTCGGGGCTGGGGCGCACCGGGCAGACGTTCGCGTGCGACTACGAAGGGGTCGTGCCCGACGTCTACGTCCTGGGCAAGGCGCTCGGCGGCGGCGTCGTACCGGTCTCGGCCGTCGCCGCGAACCGCGACGTGCTCGGGGTCATCCAGCCCGGCCAGCACGGGTCCACGTTCGGCGGCAACCCGCTGGCCTGCGCGGTGGGCATCGCGGTCATCGAGCTGCTGAACACCGGCGAGTTCCAGGCCAGGGCCGCCAAGCTGGGTGAGGTGCTGCACGCCCGGCTGCGCGAGCTGATCGGCAAGGGGGTCCTGGAGGTGCGCGGGCGCGGGCTGTGGGCCGGCGTGGACATCGACCCGGAGCTCGCGACCGGCCGCGAGGTGTCGAAGGCGCTGATGGCGCGGAGCGTCCTCGCCAAGGACACCCACGGCTCCACGATCCGCCTCGCCCCGCCCATCGTGGTCTCCGAGGAGGATCTGATCTGGGCCGTCAACCAGCTCGCCGACGCGCTCTACGAGCTCAACACCGCCTGACCCGGTTTCAGAAAGCCGACCTGCCGTTCGGGGCTGAGCTTCGCAGGGTCTTTACGGCGGAGCACGGGAGGGCCCAGCCACCGCACGTGGCCGGGCCCTGTCCAGGGAGACGCTTCTCCGGTTCATAGGGCCGGGCGCCGTTACGGCGCCCGGTCACCCGTCTGGGTGGTCATTTGCCGGCCGGGGACGCCTTCGCGGTCGCCGGCGCCGGCTCGTCCGACGGCCCCTCGGTGACCGTCGGCGGCGCGGCGGGCCCGTCCGACGGCTCCGCGCTGATCGCCGGCTCCGGCGGCGCGGTCGGGCCGTCCGTCGCCTCCAGCGAGGCCGTCATGGTCGGCACCGGCTCCGTGACGGCCTCGTCGCTCGGCAACGCCGACGGCACGGCCGAGCTCGTCTCGCCCGGTGCGGGCTCGGCGCTGGACGGGGCGCAGGCCGCCTCCTCTCCCTTGTCCGACGGCGTCGCCTGCGGCAGCACGTCCACCACCGACGTCTTGAGCTGGGCGGTCAGCGCCAGCACGCTCCCCTTGGGAGCCCGGGCGAGCCGGTCGTCCACGACCGTCTCCCGCTCCCCCATGAACACGTGCGTGGCCGGGTCGAAGATGGCCTGCCTGAGGATGCCCTGGGGGTCGACCCGCCCGAGCGCCACCCCCTTGCGGCCCGACGAGTCCTCCACCCCCTCGGTCACCTGCACGCCTGGGATCGACTTGGCCGCCTCGAAGAGCGCGTCGCGCTGCGCCTTCGGCAGGTACGTCTCCCTGACCAGGTCCGTCAGGTGGTCGAAGGCGGCCCGGTCGTTCTCGTCGCCCTTGGCTTCGGCGGCCACGGCGGGCATCTTGTAGAGGCGTGCCCGCATCCCGGCGACGTCCGTCGGCAGCGTACTCAGGTAGGTGTAGTCGGTGCGGTTCTCGCCCAGCTGGGAGGGGCAGGCCGGCAGCACGTGCCAGTCGGAGCCCTGCCAGTTCTTGGCGTCCGCCGGCAACTGCTCGCCCGGCCACGGCTGGGGCTCGCGGCCCTCGATCAGCAGCAGGCCGTTCGCGCTCCCGTCCACCGACTGCCAGATCTTCCTGTGGGTCCGGTAGAGGTGGCGGGTGGTCTCGCCGCTCTGTCCGGCCGACATCGACCTGTACATGGTGTCGGACTCGATCAGGATGAACTGGCCGGGACGGGGAGCCAGTTCGTCGGAGGACGACACGGCGGCCGACTGGGTCACCCCCGTGGCGGGGCCGGTGCTCCCGTGGCCCTGGTTCGTCAGGGCCACGGCCACCCCGCCGACCAGCGCGACCGTGACCCCGAACGCGGCCGCGGCCTGCCAGCCGAATCCGGGCAGGCGAAAGCGGCCCCCGCCACGCGCCTCCACCAGCAGCCGTTCCCGCGCCGTGGCCCTCGCCTCGGCCCCGTACGGCGGCACGGCGGGCCGGCCGTCGGCGAACGTGCGGATCTCGTCCTCATCCATGCTGGGGCTCCTCTGCTGCGAAGGGATCGGTGCCGCCGAGAGCCCTGCGCACCTTGACGCGGAGCCTGTGGAGCCTGGACCTGACGGTGCCGACCGGCACGCCGAGCGCGAGCGCCGCGTCCTCGTACGTCAGGTCCGCCCAAGCCACGAGCAGCAGCAGGTCGCGCTCGCCCGCGCTGAGCCGGGTGAGCGCCCTGGCCAGTCTGGGCTGGAGCTGCTCGGCGGTCACCCGATCCGCGCTGCGGTCGTCGAAGCTGCCGGGGCGCTCCACGTTCACCTTGGCCATGGCGGCGGTGCGCCGCCGTTCGGCCCTGCGGTGCTGGGCGACGACATTGGTCGCGATGCCGTACAACCATGGCCTGGCATCGGGCCACGAGCGGTCGTAACGCGCCCGCCGGCGGAACGCGACGAGGAACACCTCCCCCGTCACGTCGTCGGCCAGCTCGGTCCCGAGGCGCCGGGCCGCGTACCTGTGGATCTCGTCGGCGTGCCGGTCGAACAGCGCCGCGAAACTCTCCGGGTCGGCCAGCGAATGCCCGATCAGCGTCGAGTCATCCAGCGTCTCAGGCACATCCTGAACACCCACCACTCTGCCGGTCCTCTCTCATGCGGTCACCCTGTTGTTGGCCGCACGCCGGAGGGCGGTTCCACCTTTCTTGCGGCTAGAGGAGGCGCCACACCTCCATCCCCTCCGGAGCCGGCTCCGGGGTGAAGCCCGCGGTCTCCAGCTCCGAGACCAGCCGCTCCCGGGCGGGCCAGTGGTTCGTGAGGACCACCTCGTCCTCGCTGATGGCCACGCCGTGCTGCCTGATCCGGTAGACGAAGCGCGTGGTGACGCTCTCCCCCTCGGCCTCCAGCACCTGCCCGGCCACCTCGTACTCGTGCCGGCCGACCTGGTACGACCCCATGACCTCCAGATCGCCCGGCACCGGCGCGGACCGCTCCCGCCAGTTGAACACCAGCCGCCCGCCCGGCTCCAGCTGCCTGGCCAGCACCTCCCACAGCGTGGCCCGCTCCTCCGCGTCGAAGCTCTGCAGGACGGAGATCATCACGACCGCCTCGACCGGCTCGTCCACCTCCACGTCGAGCGCCCCATACGGCAGCACGGTCACCCGCCGCAGCGTCGCGGGGTCGGACGCCAGGCGGGAGACCAGGACCGAGCGCATGCCCAGCGACGGCTCCAGGGCGTAGATCTCGGCCGGCGTCTCCCTGGCGATCAGCTCGGTGATCAGGCCGGTGCCCGCGCCGATCTCGAGCACGCTCCGCCGTACCCCCTTCAGCAGCAGGGGAAGCAGCTCCCGCACCATCGGGACATGCCCGTCCTCGTGCCAGAGGTCGTAGAACGGGACGGCGGCGGCGTAATCATCCTTGTGCATGCGCTTCAGCGTAGGCGGACGGAGTCGATCGGCCTGACCGCATCGCCGACGGACTCGTACCAGGTGACCTCGTCGGGCAGGGTCAGCGTGGCCACCGCGTTCTGGAACCAGGGCCCCTTCGTGACCCGCCACCTGAACGGCGGCTTCGGGATGCCCGCCAGCCTCGCCAGCAGGCCGCCGACCAGCGTGGCGATCGAGAACTGGGTGAACACGTTGGCCCAGCGGAGCAGTCGGCTGAGCGGGTTGCGGATCGGCGAGCAGACGATCTGGTAGATCTGCCCGGCACCGGCCTTGGCCAGGTAGGAGTAGTGGACGTCGCCCGAGAGGATCAGCACGGGCCGGCCGGCCTTCACCAGCAGCCGGGACAGGTCCTCGAACGAGCGCCGGAACGCCGCCCAGTGCTCCAGGTCGATGCGCTGCCGGAACTTCTCCGACCACCGCCGCGCCGGCCCGCCCCACTTGCCGTCGCACAGGGCCTCGTTCCAGTTCTGCACGCCGTGGACGCCCTCGGGGAGCAGGAACGGGATCGACGAGCCGATGATCAGCCGCTCGGCCGGGGCTGCGACCTGCTCCTCCAGCCAGGCCCACTCCCCCGGGTCGAGCATGCGGCGGTCGCCGGGCGTGAGCTGCCTGGCGCACCTGGTGTCCACCATGATCAGGCGGGCGTTGCCGAGGTCGCGGGCGTAGCTCCAGCGGTTGCTGCTCGGCTCGGCGTCGGCCTTCTCCGCGAACGAGTCCAGGGCCGCGCCGCCGTCGCCGTCCATCAGCTTGCGCAGCAGCGGGTCCTCCGCGCGCTCGGCCGGCGAGAGGTTGCCGAGGTGCTGATAGATCCAGTACGCCCCCAGCCCCGCGACGACGCGGCGCGGCCACCACGGCACGGCGGCCATCTGCTCGCGCCAGGGCTGCGAGGTGTTCCAGTCGTCACGCAGGTCGTGGTCGTCGAAGATCATCGCGGACGGGACGGTGGACAGCAGCCAGCGGATCTCCTCGTCGGTCCAGGCCAGGCGGTAGAGCTCGGCGTACTCCTCGAAGTCGGCGATCTCCCCCTGCGGCTCCGTGCTCCTGCGGGAGCGGATGTATTCGAGCATCGCGGGCGAGGGGTTGTCGGCGTAGACCTGGTCGCCGAGGAGCACCAGCAGGTCCGGCCACTCCTCGTCGTCCGCGGTGGGGAGGTGCTCGCCGTACGCGCGCAGGACGTCGTCGCCGTGGGTGAGGACGTACGTGGCGTCATGCGGGACGCTGGTGCGGCACGAGCCGAACGCCAGCTTGCGCAGCCCATCGGCGGGCAGCAGCCGGATCCGGCTCGGCGGGCGACCCGCCAGGGGCCATACCTGCTCCCCGTCGAGCCTCACCGAATACGACCCGATATCCTGGGAGAGTTCAACGAGATCCACGATCGCGTAGTGGTGACCGTGCACGGTGAAGGTAGGCGACCGGTAAGACCTGCCGTCCGCCTCGATGGTGACCGTGCAGGGCTCGGCGGTCTCCACCCAGATCGAGGCGCTGACGGAGTCCACGTATCGCAGCATCGGCCCCATCACGAGTGCGGGCATCTCACTCCCCGAGATATTCACGATTCAGCACACTGACCGGACGCAAGCCTGCCAGAGTGGCACGGTCCACAGCACCTCGGGATTTCATCGACCGCTAGGCAAGGTCAAACCCTCCGCCTTAGGATGATCGAGACAAGCACGCCCAAAGCGGGAGGCAAAGGCGCTTCTCTCTTAAAAAGGGCGTCATAGCAGGAGGATTCTCTTCCATGAGCATCATGGTGCCGTCAAAGACGCCGGCCCTGATCACCCCGGGCCGTCAGGCCCTCGACTCCGCACTCCACCAACTCGACCAGGCCACCGAGCAGCTCGGACTCGACGACGGGCTCCGCACGATGCTGGCCACGCCCCGGCGGTCGCTGACCGTCTCGGTCCCGGTCCGGCGCGAGAACGGCCGCCTGGACGTCGTGCAGGGCTTCCGCGTCCAGCACAACGTCTCGCGAGGACCCGCCAAGGGCGGGCTCCGTTTTCATCCGGACACCGACATCCACGAGGTCACCGCGCTCGCGATGTGGATGACGTGGAAGTGCGCACTGGTCGGCATCCCGTACGGCGGCGCCAAGGGCGGCGTGGCCGTGGATCCGTCCACGCTCACCGAGCGCGAGCGGGAGCGCATGACCCGCCGCTACGTCAACGAGGTCATGCCGCTGATCGGCCCTGAGCAGGACATCCCGGCTCCGGACGTTGGCACCGACGCGCAGACCATGGCCTGGATCATGGACACCTACAGCGTCCACACCGGCTTCCCGGTGCCCGGCGTCGTCACCGGCAAGCCGAAGACGCTGGGCGGCTCGCACGGACGCATGTCCGCCACCTCGCGCGGCGTGCAGATCGCGGCGCTGGCCGCGCTCGGCCGCTCGCCCGCCGGCAGCACCGTCGCCGTGCAGGGCTTCGGCAAGGTGGGCGGGCCGGCGGCGCAGTTCCTGGCCGACGCGGGTTGCAAGGTGGTGGCCGTCTCCGACGCCACGGGAGCCGTGTACGCACGCGGCGGCCTCGACATCCCCGCCCTGGTCGCGTACGCGGCCGAGGCCGGGGGCGTGCGCGGCTTCCGCGAGGCCGACGCGCTGACCCATGACGAGCTGCTGGAGCTGGACGTGGACATCCTCGTCCCGGCGGCCCTCGAAGGCGCGATCACCGAGGCCAACGCGCCCCGGATCCGCGCCCGGCTGATCGTGGAGGGCGCGAACGGCCCCACCACGCCCGAGGCCGACGAGATCCTGACGGCCAACGGCACCACGGTGGTGCCCGACATCCTCGCCAACGCGGGCGGGGTGATCGTGTCCTACCTCGAGTGGGTGCAGAACCTGCAGGCCTACTCGTGGAGCGCCGAGGAGGTCGAGCGCAAGCTGCGCGAGCTCATGCTGGAGGCCTTCGCCGAGGTGAAGTCGGTGGCGGCCGAACGCGGCCTGACGCTCCGGCAGGCGGCGCACGTCATCGGCGTGGGCCGCGTCGTCGAGGCCCACCAGCTCCGCGGCCTCTACCCGTAACCACACCTCAGTCCCACCGGCTGAACCAGGGTGGGCGCGCCACCACCGCGCGCCCACCCTTCCCCGAAGAACCCCAGCCCCCTGCGACGGTGGCGCGGACGTAGCCGTGGCACCCGCCTACTGGTGCTCGTAGAGGCGGTAGGTGGCCAGGACGTTGAGCCGGTGGAGGTCCCGGCAGAGCGCGAGCATCCCCTGCTCGGCCAGTTCCCGCGGCACCGGATAACGGGCCAGGGCCGCCGCCAGGCCGGGATCGAGCGCCTCCGCCCACGGATCGGCGCAGGCCGCGTACGTCTCCTCCAGGCTGCGCCCCGCCCGCACACTGGCCAGCACCTCATCGTGCAGCCGCTCCAGATAGCCGATGAGGGCGTCCACCGCCGCCGGCCCGTCGCCCATCGGGCCGTGGCCCGGGACGATGGTCTCCAGCTCGGGCAGGGCCTCGCGCATCCTGCGCAATGACCCCAGGTACGGCTCAGGACCACCCTGGAGCAGCATGTGGGCCGTACCCGCGTGACAGACGAAGTTGCCGGTCCACGCGGTGCGGGTGTCGGGTACGTACACGACGGTGTCACCCGGACCGTTGCCGGGGCCGAAGTGGTGCAGCTGGACCACGCGCCCGCCGAGGTCGATCTCCGCGTACTCGTCGAACACGAGGTCGGGCAGGCGCCACGTGGTGACCGCGTCGAGCAGGGCGTCATCGCCGTACATGTTCGCCGACCTGGTCTGCTTCTCGTACGCGAGGTCGGACATGTTGTCGCGGTTCGTCCGGGACGAGACGACGACGACCTCGTCGGGGAACGCGGCGTTGCCGAAGCTGTGATCGCCGTGGTACGTGGTGTTGACCAGGTAGCGGAGGGGCCGGTCGGTCAGGTCGGCGGCGATCGCCTGGATTTTTGCCGAAATTTCGGGTGTGATCCCGGCGTCGACGACCAGCGCCGCGTCCCGCCCGGCCACCACCCCGTTGTTGTCCTTCGGCGGCAGGCTCGCCATCAACGCGTACACACCCTCGGTGAACGCGTGCGGCACCAGCTCCAGGCCCACCGGCGACAGGTTCGGCCCGCCGTAACCGGCCGGCCGCTCGGCGATCTCACGCTCGGGAATCCGCGAAGTGAACATTTCCGCTCCCATCTCTCTCCGTGCCTCTAAACTAATCGAACGAGCGATTATTTTTCAAAGTGATTGGATGTCCTCGTGAGCAGCATCACCAGCGGCCGCCGTCCGGGCCGTCCTTCCAAGGCCGAGGCAGGCGACACCAAGGCCGCGCTCCTGGACGCCGCACTGCGCCTGTTCGCGCAGAAGGGGTACGCGGGGACCTCGATCAGGGCCATCGCCAGAGAGGTGGGGTTGAGCGAGAGCGTCCTTTACGCGCACTTCGCCAGCAAGCAGGCGATCTACGACGCGGCCATGTCTCTGGCCGGCCCGCAGGCGGCCGACGTGGCGCTCGACCAGGCCCCGGACGAGCCGGCGGCCTTCGTCGAGTCGTTCGCGGCCCGGGTGCTGGCCGCGTGGGACACCCCGCAGTCCAGGCAGGTCATGAGCCTGGTCTCACGTGACGGCCTGATCCACGACGACACCCTCTCCGTGGGCATCGAGAACGTACTGGGCCATCTCGCCGAGGTGTTCGCGCGGTGGCAGTCGGAGGGGCGGATCCGTACGGACCTGGGCACTCCCGACGACCTCGCCTACGCCCTCCTGGCCCCGATCGCCCACGCCCGGCTGCTGTGGCTGCACGGGAACGCCACGGAGGCCCAGCGCGAGCGCGCCCGCGACCGCATCAAGGCCCACGCCGCCCTGTTCGCGAAAACGCTCACACGCTGAACCCCTCCCAACGGACTCAGCGACCCACCGCGCCCGCCCCCTCCAAGGACCCCAGCCCGCGTCGGCGGCGCGCCCGGCGTTGGGGAAGAGCGCGTCACCCAGCGGGACCGGGCGTCAGACGCGGAGCTCCGCGTAGTCGAGGGCCTCCATCAGCCTCTCCAGGTCGCGCATGAGCTGCTCCGTGCGCTCCCGCCCGAACGCCCCCGCGATCAGCCCGTGATGCTCGGCCACCGCCCCGTCCACCCGCGCGAGCAGCTCCGCCCCCCGGTCCGAGACGAACACCGCCACCCGCCGCCGGTCACCCTTGGACGGCCCGCGGTAGACCAGCGCCCGGTCGATCAGCCGGTCGATGGCCTTGGTCAGCGTCGGGTGCGGCATCAGCACCGCCTCCGCCAGCTCGCCCATCGAATCGCCGTGCCCGTCGGCCAGCGCCCGCATGATGCGCCACTGCTCGACCGTGACGTCCTCGCCGGCCAGCACCGCGGCCAGCCCGCGGTTGACACTGCGCTCCGCACGGCTCAGCAGGTAGGCGAGTGAGGACCCGAGCCCAGAGGTGGTCATGGAGAAAGGTCCTTTCATCGGAGAGCTAGAACGGAGGATACTCGTCGGCGTGGCGGCGACCGTCGATCCGTTGGAAGCGCGGCTCATACCGTCGGAGTCGATCAGGATCGGCCTGGTCGTGCCCGTGTCAGGGGTGCTCGGCCTGATGGGCCCGTGCGCGATCAACTGCGCGGTGCTGGCCGCCGAGGAGGTCAACGCCGGCGGCGGCGTGCTGGGCAGGCCGGTCGAGCTGGTGCTCATCGACGGCGGCCGGCCCGCGCGCCAGGTGGCGGCCGAGGTGGCCGGGCTGGTCGGCTCGGAGACGGTGCAGGCCGTCGCGGGCGCCCACGCGAGCGACGTGCGGGTGGAGGTCGTGGCCGCGATCGCCGGGCGGGTGCCGTTCGTGTACGCGCCGCCGTACGAGGGCGGCGGCCACGCGCCGGGCGTCTACTTCCTCGGCGAGACCCCGGGCAGGCAGCTCGCGCCGGGCATCGAGTGGCTGGCCGGCGCGCGCAAGGCGCGCCGCTGGTACCTGCTGGGCAACGACTACGTCTGGCCGCGCCTGGTGCACGCCAGCGCCCGCGGGCGGCTGCGCGCCCGGGGCGCGAGCGTGGTGGGTGAGAGCTTCGTCCCGTACGGCGAGGCCGTCAGCCGGCTCGACCGGGTGGCGGACGCGCGGCCCGACGCCATCCTGCTGACCCTGATCGGCAGTGACCTCATGGCCTTCAACCGGGCGTACGCGGCCGCCGGGCTCGGCGCGGCCCGGCTGTGCGGGGCGCTGGAGGAGCACGGCCTGCTGGGCGTCGGCGGGGACGTCACCGGCGAGCTGTACGCGTCCATGGGCTACTTCCGCGACCTGTCCACCGACGCCGGTCTCGACTTCGCCGAGCGGTACGCGGCCAGGTTCGGCGAGGACGCCCCCATGCTGAACGCCCACGGCCACGGCTGCTACGAGGCCGTGGCGATGGTGGCCGCGCTGGCGGCGCGGGCGGGGTCGCTGGCCGTGCCCGCGCTCGACGCGGTCGCCGACGGCACCGAGATCACCAGCGCCCGGGGCACGCTCACGCTGCTCGACCGCCAGGTACGCCATCCCGTGCACCTGGGCAGGGCGGACGGCCTGGGATTCTTTCTAGAGAAACCTTTTCAGTAGAAAGCTTTGGCTCTAGGGTGCGAATCGCCCCCCACGCAGCTAGGAGCCGTAATGAGCACAGTCGAGCAGTTCGGCTACCGCCAGGAACTCCAGCGTTCCTTAGGCTTCGCCGACCTGATGATCTATGGCTTGATCTTCATGGTGCCGATCGCCCCGTTCGGCATCTTCGGCCACGTCTTCGCCGTCTCCCACGGGATGGTGGCGCTCGCCTATGTCATCGGCCTGGTGGCGATGGCGTTCACGGCGCTGTCGTACGCGCAGATGGCCCGCGCGTTCCCCATGGCCGGCTCGGTCTACACGTACGCGGGCCGGGGAATCGCCGCCCCCGTCGGGTTCATCGCCGGATGGGCGATCCTGCTCGACTACGTGCTCGTGCCCTCGCTGCTCTACCTGGTGGCCGGCGTGGCCATGAACTCGTTCGTGCCCGCGGTACCCGTCTGGCTGTGGCTGGTGGCGTTCATCGTGCTCAACACGGTCGTGAACTACCTCGGCATCCAGATGACCGCCAGGATCACCCGGATCATGCTGGTGGCCGAGCTCGCGGTGCTGGCGATCTTCCTGGTGGTCGGCGGCATCGCGCTGGTCCAGGGCAAGGCGCAGACCGGCGCGCTCACCCCGTTCTTCGACTCCGCCGGATTCAGCTGGAGCGTGGTCCTGGCCGCCGCGTCCGTGGCCGTGCTGTCGTTCCTCGGCTTCGACGGCATCTCCACGCTGGCGGAGGAGAACCGCGAGGACGCCCGCCGGCTCGGCCGTTCCATGGTGGCCGCGCTGGGGCTGGCCGCGGTGCTGTTCGTGGCGCAGACCTGGGTCGCCGCGCTGCTCACCCCCGGCCGCGACGCTCTGATCGCGAACGACGACCCGGCGGGCAGCGCGTTCTACACCACCGCGGAGTTCGCCGGCGGGCACTGGCTGTCGGTGCTGACGGCCGTGGCCACCGCCGTCGCGTGGGGGTTCGCCAACTCGCTGGTCGCGCAGGCGGCCACCTCGCGCCTGCTGTTCGCGATGGGCCGCGACCGCCAGCTCCCCTCGTTCCTCGCGAAGGTGGACCCCAAGCACAAGGTGCCGGTCAACGCGACCCTCGTGGTGGCCGCGCTCTCGCTGGTCATCGGCGTCTACATGAGCACGCGGCCGACCGGCATCGGCGAGCTGAGCTCGCTGGTCAACTTCGGCGCCATGGCCGCGTTCCTGCTGCTGCACGTCTCCGTCGTCGTCCACTACGTCATCAGGCAGCGCAGCCGCAACTGGCTCGCGCACCTGGTCGTGCCCGTGGTCGGCATCGTCGTCCTGGTGGCCGTCGTCTTCAACCAGAGCGTCTACGCACAGTGGGCCGGCGGCATCTGGCTGGCCGTCGGCCTCGTCGTCCTCGGCATCTCGTACGCCCGCGGCCGCCGGCCCGTACTCCCCTCGGAGGTCAAATGAACGTCGTCTCCTACCGTCCCTCCCCGGAGGACCTGAGCTACACCTTCGGGGGCCGCTCGGCCGTCGGCAAGGTACGGCCGGGCACGATCCTGGAGCTGTACACCGAGGACTGCTTCGGCGGCCGCGTGCGGACCGTGGACGACCTGCCGTCGCAGGTGTGCGAGTTCCCCTACCTGAACCCGGTGACGGGCCCCTTCCACGTCGAGGGCGCCGAGCCCGGCGACACGCTGGCCCTGCACTTCGTGAAGATCACACCGGCCAGGGACTGGGCGGTGTCGACGACGTTCCCCCACTTCGGCGCGCTGACCGGCACCCACACCACGGCCATGCTGCAGCCGCCGCTGGAGGAGCGGGTCTGGCGGTACGACATCGACCTCGACCGGGGCGTGGCCGTCTACCACGCCCGCAACAGCGACTTCAGCGTGGCGCTGCCGCTCGACCCGATGCACGGCACGGTCGGCGTGGCCCCCGCCGCGAACGAGGCACGCATGACGATCACCCCGGACGCGCACGGCGGCAACATGGACACCCCGGAGCTGCGCGCGGGCGTCACCGTCTACCTGGGCGTCAACGTCGAGGGCGGGATGTTCTCGATCGGCGACGGCCACGGGTTGCAGGGGCACGGTGAGGTCTGCGGCACCGCCGTGGAGTCGGCCATGAACACCGTGGTCGCGGTCGAGCTGGTCAAGGGGGTGGCGACGCCGTGGCCGCGGCTGGAGGACGACCTGCACCTGATGTCCACGGGTTCGGCCAGGCCGCTGGAGGACGCGTACCGGATCAGCCAGCACGACCTGGTCACCTGGACGTCGGAGCTGACCGGGCTGGACACGCTGGACGCCTACCAGCTCGTCAGCCAGGCCGGGCAGGCGCCGGTCGGCAACGTGTGCGACACCAACTACACGATGGTCGCGAAACTGCCCAAGGAGTATCTGGGCCGCCCGGCCGCCTACGAGTCGGCGCACGCCCGGCTGCGCGCGCTGGGCTCGCAGTACACAAGTTGAGGTAAAGATTGATGTTGCAGGTCAGAGCACTGATCATCGTCACCTTAAGGTGGGAGTGTGCTCAGGTTGGTGCTGTCTCTGGTCCTGCTCGACCCCACCGCCGTCGCCGAGGTGCCGCAACGTAACGTCCCCGTACCCCGCGTCCTGACCCCCGACGGCGACCGCCTGGGCTATGCGCCGGTCCCGCGCCCCTACACGGGGGCGCGGCGCCTCACGGGGGTCCTGCTCGGCCGCGACCCCGTGACGCGGACGAACGTGCTGTGCGGAGGCACGGTGATCGGCTCGCGCAGCCGCAGCCTGGTGGTCACCGCCGCGCACTGCCTCTACCAGAACGGCCACTCGCTCCAGCAGGTGACCTTCCTGCCCGGCTACGACCTGGGGCAGCCGAAGCTGGGGGTCTGGCAGGCCGTGCGCGTGTGGGTGCCCGACAGGTGGCGCACCGAGCCGTACTCGGCGAGTCTGCTGCCGTACGACGTCGGCCTGGTCGGTGTGGCGCGCCGCGAGCGCCCGCTGGAGGCCGTCACTGGCAAGGGCGTGCGGCCGATGCCCACCACCAGGGGCACGAAGCTGCGCGGGCTCGAACTGCTCGGCTATCCGGCGGGCAAGGGCTATCCGGGCACGAAGATGTACCGGTGCGTGGGCGACGCGAGCGAGGGCCTCTCCGAGGGGCCCGGGCTGATGATCACGCGCAACTGCCACGCCGCCGCCGGCGGGAGCGGCGGTCCCGCCCTGTACGGCGACGCGCTGGCCGGCGTCGTGTCGTCCTCCAGCCCGATGAGCGACAGCCAGGGGTACACCGTGCTGACCAGGCTGGGCGAGTCCGTGTTCGGGCGGATGCTGGCCAAGGCCGACAAGGAGATGCTCAAGCTGCCCGGCTGACGATCTCCTCGCAGAGCGCGTGGGTGGCCAGGGCGTCGTCGGCGGCGATCCAGCGGCCCTCGCGCACGGCGGCGAGGAAGTCGAGACAGATCTGCTCGATGCCGCGCTGCCTGGCCACCGGCACCCAGTCGGGGCGACGGGCGAGCGTCTCGCCGCCCCGGTAGTCGACGACGTCGCCGAGGTTGGCCACGCGGCGCTTGGCGCCGTCGCCCATGGCCTCGCAGGTCTCCTCGCTCGCTCCGCTCGTCCGGTTCATGACGCCGATGGCGGTGAAGCCGTCGCCCGTCAGCTCCAGGACGACGTGCTCGAGGAGGCCGTCCTTGACGCGGGTCCTGCTCCTGGTGCCGGTCACCGGGCCGGGGGCGAGGAACCTGAGGGTGTCCACCACGTGGATGAAGTCGTCGAAGATCACCCGGCGCGGCTCGTCGGGCTGGTTGTCGCGGTTCTTCTCCATGAGGACGAGGTGCCGGGGATGGGCGGCGAGCCCGGCGTATCCGGGCGCGTACCGGCGGTTGAAGCCGACCATCAGTGACCTCCCCTCGCTCTCCGCGAGCCGTACGAGCCGCTCGGAGTCCTGGAGCGTGTAGGCGATCGGCTTGTCGACATAGACGTGGATCCCGGCCTTGAGCAGGGGCTCCACGATCTGCGGGTGCGCCTCGGTGGCCGCGTGCACGAACGCCGCGTCGGCCCCCGCCTTGATCACCTCGTCCACGCTCGTGGACCGCCCGGCGATCCGGTAGGTGTCGCCGAGCCGGTCCAGGCGGGCCTGGTTGCGCGTGCAGAGGTGCAGGTCGAGGGAGGGCTGGGCGGCGAGCACGGGGAGGTAGGCCTTCTCCGCGATGTCACCCAGGCCGATCACGGCTATCTTCACGCCTCGAGCGTAGCCTTGAGGCTCACTTCGATCGGCGTAGGCGCGACACCGAACGTGGTCTGGAAGGCCGAGGAGTCGAGCACGAACGGCTGCGTGAACTGGTACCTGACGTGGCCGAGCTCCCCGATCATGGGCGAGAACAGGCCGGCCACCCTGACCAGCGGCCACGGGAGCTGCGCGAACTTGGGCGCGGGCCGCCCGAGCAGCGCGGCCATCCGCTCCCCCATCTGGCGGAAGCTCAACGGCTCGCCGGTGGGCACGTGCCACGGCCGGCCCCAGGCCCGCTCGTCGCCGCCGGCCACGATCAGCGCGTCCGCCACGTCGGGCAGGTAGGTCCAGCTGTGCGGCATGTCCGGGGGGTAGACCAGCTGGATGGTCTTGCCCTCCCTGAGCGGCACGAGGAACCGGCCGCCCAGGTAGGACTGGTCGCTGGCGCCCGGGCCGAAGAAGTCGGAGCCGCGCACCTCGGTCGTCCTGATCCGGCCCGCCTCGTGCGCGGCCAGCGCGTCCCGCCACATCTTCGCCCGCACCCGGAACTTGGGGTTGTCGGAGGCGAGCGGCAGGTCCTCGGTCATGGGGCCGTTCACGGGCCCGTACGGGTAGAGGTTGCCGAGCATCACGTACACGGCGCCGCTCGCCTCGGCGGCGGCCAGGAACGACTCGGCCATCGGCGGCCAGTCGGTGAGCCAGCGGTGGTACTTGGGGTTGACGCAGTTGTAGAGGACGTCGGCCCCCTTGGTCGCCTCGATCAGCCCGGCCTTGTCGGAGATGTCGGCGGCCACCTTGACGGCCCCCTCGGGACCGCTGCCCGAGCGGGTCACGACGGCGACCTCGTGTCCCTGAGCGAGCAGCTTGTTCGCCACATGCGTGCCGACCTGGCCGGAGCCCACGACGACGTGCTTACCCATGATCAGACCTGCTTCCAGATGATGCGGAGAACCGCGTTGACGACGAACACAGCGAAGAAGACGACGGCGGGGGTCACCAGGCCGGAGGCGTAGAGCGCGACGGCGCCGCCGCCGAACCAGAGGATCTCCAACGCGGCGCGGGCCAGGCCGGTGAGGGGGAACGTGGCGTTGGCGCCCCCGCCCGCCCCGAACAATGCCCACGCGGCGATGAACAGCGCCGGCGCACCCACCCCGGCCAGCAGCTTGATCCACCAGGCGGCGCTCAAGGTGAAGCCCCAGTATCCCACGGAGGCCAGCACGCCGAGCTCCAGGAAGAACATCAGGACGGCGTTGGCGCCTTTGACTGTGCCGAGCATTTCGGTCCTCCGTGAACTGTCATTCGCTTACGAGAGCAATGCTCTCTCAAAAGAGCAGGGATCGTCAAGAGCGGTGCTCTCGTTTTTTGGCACCGCTCTGATAGCCTGCATCCATGACAGCCAGCCGCACCGCCAGAGAACGCGTCAGGGCCGAGCTCACCAGGGAGATCACCGACATCGCGCGTCGCCAGCTCGCCACCGACGGCGCCGGCGGCCTGTCGCTGCGGGCGGTCGCCCGCGAGATGGGCATGGTCTCCTCGGCCATCTACCGCTATTTCCCGAGCCGCGACGACCTGCTGACCGCGTTGATCATCGATGGCTACAACGCGCTCGGCGAGAGCGTGGAGCGCGCCGACGCCGAGTGCCGGCAGGACGACTACCTGCGCCGGTGGATGACGGCCTGCCACGCCGTACGCGACTGGGCGCTGGCGCACCCGCACGAGTACGCGCTGCTCTACGGCTCCCCCGTGCCCGGCTACCAGGCTCCGCAGGACACGGTCCCGGCCCGGATCCGCGACGTCACCGTGCTGGGCCGGATCGTCTCCGACGCCTGGGCCGTGGGCGCGGTCCAGGCCCTTCCCGGCGAGGCCCCGCGCGAGCTGGCGCCGGAGGCGGAGGCGATCCGCGGGCTCATGCCCGGCGTGCCCGACGACGTGCTCTGGCGCGCCCTGTCCGCGTGGACCACGCTGTACGGGTGGGTCAACTTCGAGGTGTTCGGCCAGTTCAACAACACGATCGAGAACAGGCGCGCGGCGTTCGAGCACTCGATGCGGCTGGCGGCGTCGGCGATCGGGCTCGCCGCCGAGTGAGCGGCGCCGCTCAGCTCGGCTTGAACAGCGGCACCAGCACCTCGTCCACGATCGCGACGACGAGCTCGTCGGGGACGGGCGAGCCCTCGAAGAGGAAGTGGTGGCGCAGCAGCGCGTGACCGGCGTCGAGGCGGCGGGGGGTGACGGCCTCGGGGGCGACCTCGCCGCGCTCGACCGCCCGGCCGACGACCTCCGTCATCAGCCTCCTGGAGGTGCTCTGGGAGTCCTTGCGCAGGGCGCGCAGCGGGGACCCGCTGCTCAGCGCCTCGCCGAGCAGCCCGCGCATGGCCTCGCCCGCTGGGCCCGCCAGCGCCTTCGACGTCATCCTGAGCATGGCCACCAGGTCGTCGCGCAGGTTGCCGGTGTCGGGCGCGGTCCCGGGGGTGGGCAGCGAGTTGTAGACCGCGTCCATCACCAGCTCGATGCGGGTGGGCCAGCGCCGGTAGAGCGACGCCTTGCTGGCCTTGGCCCGCTCGGCGACGCGTTCCATGGTCAGCCCGGCGTAGCCGGCCTCGGCCAGCTCGTCGAGCGTCGCCTGGAAGATCGCGGCGTTCAGCGCCTCGCCCCGGCGTCGCGGCAGCTTGCGGTGGTCGGTCATCATGGCATCTTAGAGAGCTCGGGTGACGCGGCCGGTGTCGCCGTTCACGGTCACCGGCTGGCCGTCCACCAGCACGGAGGTGGCCCTGCCGGTGCCCATGACGGCCGGGATCCCGTACTCCCTGGCGACGATGGCGGCGTGCGAGGCCGCGCCGCCGGCGTCCACGACCACGGCCGACGCCAGCTGGAACAGGGGCGTCCACGACGGGTTCGTGTACGGGCAGACGAGCACGTCGCCGCTCTCCAGCCTGGCGAACTCGGCCGGCTCCCTGATCACCTTCACCGGCCCGGTCGTCACGCCGCCGCTGGCCGGGGAGCCGGTGACCAGCGCGTCCCCCGTCTCGCGGACCGGGAAGACGGCCGCGGGGTCGATCAGCCGCACGCCCGACAGCTCCTCCCGCTTGGCCGCCCGTGCCCGGACCGCCTCGCGCAGCCGTTCCCGGTCGGCGCCGGCCATGGCGGTCACGTCGCGGATGGCCTCCAGCTCCGGCAGCCGCAGGTGGAAGACGTCCTCCGGCCGGTCGAGCACGCCCTGCCCGCGCAGGCGGCGGCCGATCTCCATGAGTGATCTGCGCAGGATGGGCTGCGGCATCATGAAGAAGAAATGGCTGTCCTCGCGGAACGCGACGCCCGCGCGGGCGGCCTCCACCCGCCGCCGCATCCGGGCGCGGCCGCCGGCTGTCAGCCACGGGTGGCGAAGCAGGCGGCCGAGAGCGTCGTCGCCGTCCTTGCGCGCGGGCGGCGCGGCGGCCAGCACCTTGATCAGGTCGAGGACGGTCTCGGGGGCGTCGGACCAGGTGGGCGTGGTGACGAGGATCGGGCTCGAGGTCTCGCGGTGGCCGTACTCGGCCAGGAACGCCCGCAGCCCCTCCTCGAACTCGGCCGGCCTCGGGCCCCCGTCGAGCGCGCCCGTCCGCCTGGCCAGCTCGGCCAGCCGTTCCAGCGCCTGGTTGGCGTCGGTGGTGCGGGTACGCGCCCCGTGCAGCAGGTCGCCGAAGAGCCGGCCGCGCCCGAGCAGCTTGACCGCCACCATCAGCCGCAGCAGCGCCAGCCCGGTGCCGGGCAGGTAGTCCGCGCGCAGGCCGGCCACCGGGTCCACCAGGTCCAGGGCCTGCCGGGGCACGCGGACGAGCTCCGCCCACGGCAGCTCCGCCAGGTCGCGGGCGGCCAGCTCCCTGACCGCCGCGAGGTAGGCGCGCACGCGCGGGTCCTCGGTCCAGCGGGCGGGGTCGAACCTCCTGGCCCTGGCCAGCAGGCTGAACGGGACGGCCGGCAGCTTCCGGGTGGGGCGCGGGCTCCGCGGAACGAGCTGGTAGACGACGCCGTCCTCCTCCCGCAGGAACCCCTCGAACACGCCGGCTATGCCGAAGCCGGCCACCACCCTGGCCATCAGCCCGACGGGGCCGTACGGGATCCAGGTCGTCATGTCGATCGGATAGGGCCGTTCCGGGAGGTACTCCATCAGAATGGTGGCGACGCGGCGCTGGGCCGGGTTGAGCCTCCCGACCGGGGGCGGCGGCAGCGCGGTCATGGGCCGGGCCTGCAGCAGGTGGACGCGACCGCCCGCGTACGCCCACTCGATGTCCTGGGGCCGCCCGAAGTGCGCGGCGACCTCCTTCCCCAGCCTGGCCAGCTCCCCGAGCGCCGCATCGGGCAGCCGCTCCTGAGCGGCCGAGCCCGTCTCGCGCGTGACTCCCCCGCCCGCCGCGCCCCTGATGACGACCTCGTGACGCCCCGGCGTGAAGCTCGTGCCGGCGTCGGAGATCACGTAGTGGTCGGGCGTGACCAGGCCGGACACCACGGCCTCGCCGAGCCCGTTGCCGGCGTCGACGACGAGCTGGGCGCGGTCGCCGGTGACCGGGTTCGCGGTGAACATGACGCCCGCCAGGTCCGCCTCGACCATGCTCTGCACCACGACCGCGATCCGCACCTCGGAGTCGTCGATGCCGAGCCGGGCGCGGTAGGCGACGGCGCGGTCGGTCCAGAGCGAGCCCCAGCAGCGGCGTACGGCGTCGAGCACGGCCCGCTCGCCCACGACGTTCAGGTACGTGTCCTGCTGGCCGGCGAACGCGGCCCCCGGCAGGTCCTCGGCGGTGGCGCTGGAGCGCACGGCCACGGGCCCGCCGCCAAGGGCGCCGTACGCGCCGGCGACGGCCTCCCGCAGCTCGTCGGGCAGCTCGACCTGCTCGAAGTACGCCCGCGTGCCGTGCCCCTGGGCGATCACGTCGTAGGCGTGGGTGGTGACGACGAAGCCGCCCGGGACGGGGAAGCCGTTCCTGACGAGCTCGCCCAGGTTGGCGCCCTTGCCTCCGGCCATGGCCAGGTCGTCCCGGCCGAAGGCGGCCAGCGGTGCGACGAGTTTCACGATCTCTCCTCGGCGTAGGCGGTGGTGCGAAGCGGACGCGCCGGCAGCGCCAGCGCGAGGAAGAACGCCACGGCCAGCAGCGGCGCCATGGCCGCGAAAACCGGCGGCACGGCCGCGGCGAAGGCGTCCCGCATGCTGTCGGGGACGTCGGACGGGTTCGTGGCGGAGATCCCGGACCTCAGCGTGATGAGCGCGCCCACCAGCGCGACCCCGGCGGACGCGCCGACCTGGCGCAGGAAGGTCACCGACGAGGTGGCGGTGCCCAGGTCGGCGTACTCCACGGCGTTCTGGGCGGCCAGCACCATGGTCTGCATGACGAGCCCGACCCCCAGCCCGGTCACCAGCATCGCGCCGGCCAGCGCGAGCGGGTCGCGGCCCGCCAGGCCGATCAGCCCGAGCCCGGCGGCGGCCACGGCCGTGCCCGCGATCGGGTACGGCCGATACTTCCCGGTCCGCGTGATCAGCCGCCCGGACACGACGGTCGTGGCGAGCACGCCCGCCATCAGCGCCGTCACCAGCAGCCCCGCCCCCGTCGCGCTGGAGCGCAGCGCGATCTGCAGGTAGGCCGGCATGTACGTGATCGTCCCGAACAACGCGAACCCGATGAGCAGGCTGATCGACACCGGCACCGCGAACGCCCGGTCGCGGAACAGCCGCAGCGGCAGGATCGGGTCCCTGGCGAACCGGGCGCTGACCAGCCACGCCAGCGCCCCGGCGATCGCCACGGCGAGATAGACGGGGTTCCCGGTCTGCCCCAGCAGGACCACCCCGACCACGGCGACGGCCAGCGTGACGGCCCCGGCGACGTCGAGCGGCGCCCGGCCCGCCTGCCCGCTCGGCCTCGGCAGCCGCAGGGTGGCGCTCAGCACGACCAGCGCCAGCACCCCGAGCGGCGGGTAGATCGCGAAGATCCACCGCCAGCTCAGCCGGTCGACGAAGAACCCCCCGATCAGCGGCCCGCCCACGGCGGCCACCACGTACATGGCCCCGATGAGCCCGAGGTAGCGGCCCCGCTCGCGCGGGCTCACCACCTCGCCGATGATCGCCTGCGCCCCGATCATCAGCCCGCCGCCGCCCAGCCCCTGCACGGCCCGGAAGGCGATGAACTGCGGCATCGACGTGGCCACCGAACACAGCACGGCCCCGGTCACGAACACGACGATGGCGACCTGCATGGTGGGCTTGCGGCCGTACCGGTCGCCGAGCTTGCCGTAGACGGGCATGACCACGGTGGCGGCGGCGAGGTAGGCGCTGACGACGGCGGGCATCTGGTCCAGCCCGCCCAGGCTGCCCGCCACGGCCGGCAGCGCGGGCGCCATGATCGTCTGATCGAGCGCGCCCAGCAGCATCGCCAGCATCAATCCGGACAGCACGACGCCCATGACGTCTCTCCTTAGAGAACGACTCGTTCTCTAAGGAGAATACGATTCAACTCGAAGAAACGCAACGTTCACTAATTGGGCTCTCAGCGGATGCCGCGGGTCCGGAGCGCACAGGCAAGGGCGGCGATGCTCAGGAACGAGACGGCCAGCAGGTAGTACGCCGGCGACACCTGCGAGCCGGTCCCCGAGACCAGCGCCGCGGCGATGGCGGGGGTGAACCCGCCGAAGGCCGCGACCGCCGCGTTGTAGCTGAACGACAGGCCGGTCGCGCGCGACTCCACCGGGAACGCGTCGGCCATCACCGACGGCAGCGCGCCGAAGTAGGCGGCCTTCAGCAGGCCGAGGATCGTCATGCAGAGCGTCAGGGTCAGGAACGACGGCGACGCGGTGAGCCAGAGGAACAGCGGGACGACGCTCCCGCCGATCAGCACCGCGGCCGGGATCATGATCTTCAGTCGGCCGAACCGGTCGGCCAGCAGGCCGACGAAAGGGGTCGCGACGGTCAGGGTGACCCCGGTGATGAGCAGCGCGACGAACGACAGCGAATCGTTCAGGCCCAGCTCCTCGATCCCGAAGGTCGGCATGTACTGCAGGATGAAGTTGAGCGCGGTCGAGATGACCAGCGCGCCACCGGCGATCAGCAGGCCGCCCCAGTGGTCGCGGAAGACCGACCGGATCGGCGAGGGACGCTTCCCTGTCGCCTCCGGGGTGATCGCCGGCGACTCCAGGACGTACCGGCGGATGTAGAGGCCGACCGGAAGGACCAGCAGCCCGAACACGAACGGCACCCGCCAGCCCCAGGCCGCCATCTGCTCCTTGGACAGCACGGCGGTCAGGCCCGCGGCGAACCCGGAGGACATCAGGGTCGCGAGCCCCTGGCTGGCGAACTGGAAGCTGCCGAGGAAACCCTTGCGGCTGTCGTCCTGCTCGACCAGGAACGAGGTGGCCGCGCCGAACTCGCCGCCGGCCGCGAATCCCTGGATCAGCCGCGCGACCACGATCCCCAGCGGCGCGAGGAGCCCGAGCGTGGCGTAGCCGGGCATGACCACGATCAGCAGGGTGCCGAGGGCCATCAGCCAGATCGTCAGCACCAGGGCCTTCTTGCGCCCGTGCCGGTCGGCGTACGCGCCGATGACCAGCCCTCCGAGCGGACGGATCAGGTACGTCACGCCGAACACCGCATATGCCTGCACCAGCTGCACGCCGGGCGCATCGGCGGGGAAGAACGCCTGTCCGATGTAGGCCGCCATCAGCGCGTACACGGCGAGGTCGAACCACTCGAGCGCGTTGCCGATGGTCGCCGCCGCGATCGCGCGGCCGGCGGAACCGCGCGTCGCGGGCTGGGTCGAATCTGTGGAGGCGACGGCCATCGAAGGTCCTTCCGGTGGGGGGCTGACGTCCGTCAGACCGGGCGGGGGGCGGGGAGCGGGTGGTCGGCCGAAGGGTTGCCGAGAGCGTGGAACAGCGCGGCGGCCAGCACGACGCCCTCCCGGGCGATCCCGGCGAGCAGGTGCTCGTCGGGCGCGTGCTGGAGGCAGCCCGGGTACGAGTGCGGCAGCCACAGGGTCGGCAGGCCGAGGACGTCGGTGAAGACGAAGTTGGGCAGGGAGCCGCCGATGTTCGGCAGCAGGGCGACGGGCCCACCGGTCACCTGCTCCAGCGATGCCCTGGCCCACCGCACCCACGGGTCGTCGAGCGCCGTACGGCTGGCCGGGAAGTGGCCCAGGACGCTGACGCCGACCATCGGGTAGCCGTGGGCGGCGAGGTGCTCGGCGACGGCCTGCTCCACGCCGCTCACGTCGGTCCCGGCCACGTACCGCAGCTGCAGGATCGCGCGGGCCCGAGCGGGGATCGCGTTGACGGGGTTGTCGATGTCGGCCGACCCCATCGCCAGGACCTCCAGGGTGTTCCAGCCGTACAGCCGCTCGGCGGCGGTCAGGCCGGTGTCGCCCCAGCCCTCGTCCGGGGCCGGGTCGCCGGGGCTGTTCGCGACGGTGACGCCGGCCAGCACCGCGCGGACCGCGTCCGGGAGCTCCGGCGGCAGCAGGGCGGGCACCCGGACGCGCCCGTGCCCGTCGACGCAGCTCGCGATCGCGCCGGCCAAGGTGGTGGCGGGGTTGCGCAGGACGCCGCCCCAGTTGCCGGAGTGGTAGGTGTTGGGGCGCAGATCGACGTCGAGCGCGATGTCGACGCCGCCGCGCGACCCGAGGAACAGCGTGGGCGTCGCCGCGTCCAGGCGCGGCCCGTCCGAGGCGATCAGGACGTCCGCCCGCAGCTCCTCGCGGTGCGCCGCGGCGAACTCCGCCAGTCCCGGCGAGCCGATCTCCTCGCCGGACTCGAACAGGAAGATCAGGTTGAACCCGAGCCTCCCCTGCCGGACGAGCAGCAGGCGCAGCGCGGCGAGGTTGATCAGGTGCTGACCCTTGTTGTCGGCCGAGCCGCGGCCGTACCAGCGGTCGCCGTCGGCGGTCAGCGTCCACGGGTCCCGGCCGTCGCTCCACCGGCCCGCGTGGCCGTCCACCACGTCGGCGTGGCCGTAGCAGAGGAGCGTCGGCAGTGAGGAGGACTCGATCCGGGTGCCGACCAGGAACGGGCCCCCAGCGGGGTCGGGGTTGGGGTGCTCGGTCACGGAGCACCCCAGGCCGGTCAGCGCGGGCGCCAGAACCTCGTCCAGGTATGCCTTGACGGCAACGCGGGCTCCCGGATTGGTGCTCTCGGTCGGGTAGGAGACCATCGCGGCGAGGTCGGTGAAGAACGCGCCGGAATCGACGTACTCCTCCGCCTGTTCGATGAGGTCTGCTGGGATCACGAGAGGTTCCTCCGGGGGGGTCGCGGGCGCTGTGCTGGTCAGCAGCGTAGGCCGGTTCACGGGCTTGGACCATTGCCGATTGCCGCAACGAGCGTTCTACTATTGGCAAACCCGTGTGTCCGAAGCATTTACCAGGAGGTCCCGATGCAACTCCTGCCGGTGGGCCTCTCGTACTTCCTCGAGGTGGCCCGGACGGGGTCGGTGACCGAGGCGGCCCGTACGCTGACCGTCGCGCCCTCGGCGATCAGCAGGCAGATCGCCAAGCTGGAGTCCGGGTGCGGGGTGCCCCTGTTCGTCCGGCATCCGCGCGGGATGGCGCTGACCGAGGCCGGATCCCGGCTCCTCGCCCACGTCCGCCGCAGCGAGGCCGAGGCGTCCGCCCTGGTGAACGAGTTGCGGACCGGGCGCGGAGCCGATGTCCGCAACGTCACGGTGGCGTGTTCGGAGGGGTTCGGACGGCGGATCGTCCCGCGGGCGATGGCGGCCTTCCGTCGCGACCACCCCGACGTGACGTTCCAGCTCGACGTCGTCCCCCGGCAGGAGGCCACCCGCCGGGTGATCGAGGGGATCGCCGACGTCGCCGTCACCTACGCGATGGGGCCGCAGCACGATGTGCGGGTGGAGTGCGCCGTCGTGATCCCGGTGGTCGCGATCGTCCCGCTCGGGCACGAGCTCGCCGGACGCGATCAGGTCGGGCTGGCGGAGCTGTGCGAGCACCCGCTGGCCCTCGCCTCCACCGGGACCAGCCAGCGCGAGCTCTTCGACATCGGCACGCAGATCGAGGGACTGACGGTCCGCCCGGTGCTGGTGTGTGACGGGCTCGGCCCGCTGCACGAGTTCGTCCGCTGCGGGGGCGGCATCGCGCTCGTCGGAGATCTCGGCGACCTGCACCGGGAGGGCTCGGGCGAAGGGGTCGCCTACGTGCGGCTGGACCACCCGGTGTTCCGCCAGCGGGAGGCCCAGGTGCAGACCGCCCTGGGCCGCCGGCTGCCCTGGTCGGTGACGGAGTTCACCGGGCTGCTGGTCTCACTGCTCGGCCCGCCGCCCAAGTGACGGACGGCCCCTTGGACGGCGTACCGAGTGGATGGGATGCGGTGCGGTCAGCGCGAGGCGCGGTTGACCGCGGAGATGATGGCCTTGAGCGAGGCCGTCGTGGTGTTGGCGTCGACGCCGACGCCCCACAGCACCTGGCCGTCGACCTCGCACTCCAGGTAGGAGGCGGCCTTGGCGTCGGAGCCGGCGCTCATCGCGTGCTCCACGTAGTCGAGCACGCGCACCTGGATGCCGACCCCCGCCAGGGCGTCGATGAAGGCCGAGATCGGGCCGTTGCCCGCGCCCGCGATCTCGCGGATCTCCCCGTCGACCCGGACGTCGGCGCCGATGCGGTCCTTGTCGTCCACCGTGGACTCGTGGCGGTGGGCCATCAGGCTGAGGCGGCCCCAGCGGTTGGCCGGGTTGGGCAGGTATTCGTCGCGGAAGATCTCGTACATCGCGGTGGGGCTGATCTCGCCGCCCTCGCTGTCGGTGCGGGCCTGCACCACCTTCGAGAACTCGATCTGCAGCCGGCGCGGCAGGTCGAGCTGGTGGTCGGCCTTCATGATGAACGCGACGCCGCCCTTGCCCGACTGGCTGTTGACGCGGATGACGGCCTCGTAGGTGCGGCCGATGTCCTTCGGGTCGATCGGCAGGTACGGCACCGCCCAGGTGAACGCGTCGACCGGCACGCCCGCCGCGGCCGCGTCGCGCTCGAGGTGCTCGAAGCCCTTCTTGATGGCGTCCTGGTGGGAGCCGGAGAAGGCGGTGTAGACCAGCTCGCCGCCCCACGGGTGGCGCGGGTGCACGGGCAGCTGGTTGCAGTATTCGGTGACGCGGCGGATCTCGTCGATGTCACTGAAGTCGATCTCGGGGTCGACGCCCTGGGAGAACAGGTTCATGCCCAGGGTGACCAGGCAGACGTTGCCGGTGCGCTCGCCGTTGCCGAACAGGCAGCCCTCGATGCGGTCGGCGCCCGCCATGTAGCCCAGCTCGGCGGCGGCCACGGCGCTGCCGCGGTCGTTGTGCGGGTGCAGCGACAGGACGATCGAGTCGCGGTGCTTGAGGTTGCGGTGCATCCACTCGATCTGGTCGGCGTAGATGTTGGGGGTGGCCATCTCGACCGTGGCCGGCAGGTTGATGATGACCTTGCGCTCGGGGGTGGGCTGCCACACGTCGTTGACCGCGTCGCACACCTCGACGGCGTATTCGAGCTCGGTGCCGGTGAACGACTCGGGAGAATACTGGAAGTAGACGTCGACGTCGCTCGCGTCGGCGAGCTTCTTGACCAGCTTGGCGCCCTCGACGGCGATGGCGGTGATGCCGTCCTTGTCCAGGCCGAACACGACGCGGCGCTGGAGGGTGGAGGTCGAGTTGTACAGGTGGACGATGGCCTGCTTGGCGCCCTCGATGGACTCGAAGGTGCGCTCGATCAGCTCCGGCCTGGCCTGGGTCAGCACCTGGATGACCACGTCGTCGGGGACGCGGCCCTCTTCGATTATCTGGCGGATGAAGTCGAAGTCGGTCTGCGAGGCGGCCGGGAAGCCGACCTCGATCTCCTTGTAGCCCATGCGTACCAGCAGCTCGAACATCTGCAGCTTGCGATGGGGGTCCATCGGGTCGATCAGGGCCTGGTTGCCGTCCCGCAGGTCCACCGCGCACCAGCGGGGCGCCTTGGTGATGACCTTGTCGGGCCAGGTGCGGTCGGTCAGGCGGATGGGCTCGAACGCCTGATAGCGATGGGTCGGCATGGGACTGGGCTGCTGAGTGGTCATGTCTGCTGGCTCCTCATCGGTCGAAAGAAATCGGCCGACGCGCATGACTGGCTCCGCGGCGAGGGAGCCGGCCTCAGTGGCCCCCGCCGCGGCAGCTAAGAAGCAGCCCACGCAGCATGCCATGCACGTTACCAGACGTCTCGCGATGCACTGCCCCGGATCTCAGATCCTGAGAAGGCGGCGAGTCGCCCTCAGCCGGAGTGCGGCGGGAAACGGGCCCCGGGGCGGGAGGCCGGCCCGGACCGGTGACTAGAGTTCAGGCATGCGGGACGACGAAATTCTCACCAAGATCGGTGCCCTGGTCGACGAGGAGCACGAGCTGCGCAACCGGCTGTCCACGGGCGAGGTGACCACGGACGAGGAGCACGAGCGCATCAAGCAGCTGGAGAATGCGCTCGACCAGTGCTGGGACCTGCTCAGGCAGCGCCGGGCCAGGCGGAGCGCGGGCGAGGACCCCGACAACGCCGCCGCCCGCCCCGCCAACGAGGTCGAGAACTACAGCCAATAAATTCGCTCGCCCCGGCCGTCGTCCGTGCGATTTGCTGGGCACATGTGGATCCAGCCCATCGATCTCGACCGGCCGGGCGACCTGGTCACGGGCCTGCATGAGGCGTACACGGCGGCCTACTCCGACGACCCGGGCCCTCTGATGTCGCTCGCCCACTTCCGCCACGACATCGCCAGGCACTCGCCGGGCGACCGGGCCGAGCTGTGGGCCGTCGTCGAGGGCGGCGAGGTCGTCGGCGGCTACGCCCTGTCGCTCTCCCAGCTCGACAACACGCACATGGGCTGGATCTTCCCCCTCGTCGTGCGCCCCGAGCGGCGCGGCCGGGGGCTGGGCTCGGCGCTGTTCGAGCATGCGCTGGAGAGATTGCGCCACCACGGCAGAAGCCTGCTCCTCACGGAGACGCCGACCACCGGCGTGGGCGCCCGCTTCGCGCTCGCCCACGGCATGACGGTCGCGGTCGCCGAGGCCCGCCGCGTGCTGGATCTCCGCAAGGCCGGCTGGGACACCCTGGAACGCATGCTCCCCACCGTCGAGGGCTACCGCCTCGAACGCTGGACCGGCCCGGCCGACCCCGGCCTGATCCCCGACCTCTCGACCCTGATGAACGGCATGAACGACGCCCCGCGCGACGCCGGCATCGAGGACTTCGACTTCAGCTCCGAGCGTCTCCGCGACCGCGAGGAGGGCATCAAGGAGCGCGGCTTCACCAGCTATTCGATGATCGCCCGCCGCGACTCCGACGGAGCCCCCGCCGGATACACGCGTGTCTACCTCACCGCCGACCGCTCGGACGGCTGGGGACACCAGGCGGACACGACCGTGCTGGCCGGGCACCGGGGCCACCGCCTCGGGCTGCTGCTCAAGCTCGCCAACCTGTTCTGGCTCCGCGAGCACGAGCCCCACCTGGAGCGGATCATCACCTGGAACGCCACCTCCAACGCCCACATGCTGGCCATCAACGAGGCCATGGGCTTCGAGCTCCTCGACGAATGGAACGAATGGCGGCTGGAGCTGTAGGCCGTTCGGAGGCGGGAGGCTAACCTGACCCTTTATGACCTTGGAGGCGTTGAGGGACGGGGATCCGCGCCAGGTGGGGCCGTACACGCTCCTGGTTCGGCTGGGCGAGGGCGGCATGGGCGTCGTCTACCTGGGCCAGGCGCCGGACGGCACGCGGGTGGCGGTCAAGCTCATCCACGCCAGGATGGACGCGCAAGCGGACTTCAGGCGGCGCTTCGCCCGCGAGGTGGCCGCCGCCAAGCGGGTCGCCCGCTTCTGCACCGCTCCCGTCCTGGACGCCGACGTCGAGGGGGACGTGGCGTACCTGGTCACCGAGTACGTCGAGGGGCCCAGCCTGGGGGACGCCGTCCGCGAGTCGGGGCCGCTGAAGGGCTCGGCGCTGGACGGCCTGGCCGCCGCGATGGCCATGGCCCTGCGCGCCATCCACGGGGCGGGGGTCGTGCACCGCGATCTCAAGCCGTCGAACGTGCTGCTCTCCCAGGTGGGGCCCAAGGTCATCGACTTCGGTATCGCGCAGCTCATGGACGCGGAGATGAGCAGCGCGATCGTGGGGACGCCGTCGTACATGTCGCCCGAGCAGGTGTCGGGCGCCACCATCGGCCCGGCCTCGGACATCTTCTCGTGGGGCTGCACGGTCGCCTACGCGGCGAGCGGCAGGCCGCCGTTCGGCTCGGGCTCGGTCCCCACGATCCTCCTGCGCATCGTCAACGAAGCCCCGGAGCTGCACGGCCTCTCGGGCCCGCTGCGCGACCTGGTGCTCGCCTCGCTGACGAAGAACCCGCGCGAACGCCCCACGGCCCAGGACCTGATGGACCACCTCAGCGTGGCGGACCCCGGCGGCGCTCCACCCCCCAGCGCGGAAACGGACACAAGCGGTACTCCGGCATCCACTGGTAGCACCGGCACGGGCACGAACGCGACCGGTCACCCGGAGCACGCCGATGTGACGACGGCGCCGCCCGACAGCCCCTTGACTCCCAGCCCCGGGGTGGCGGGGAACCGGAGGAGGGTGCTCGCCGCGGCGGCGGCCGTCGCCGTGGCCGTGGGAGGCGCGTCCGTGGCGGTCGCCTGGCGCACCCTGGGCACCTCGTCGAGCGCCCGCACCCCCGCCCAGACGACCACCACCCAAGCCGCCCGCTCCAACAACCAGGCCAAGCCCCAGAACCCGCTCACAGCCCCAGGCAAGATCACGTTCTACTCTCCACCGGAGCCGGCCGCCACCCGCCAGGCCGAGCAGTGGAAGAAGGACCGCCCCGAGGACGCCGAGCTCATGAGCAGGCTGGCCGCGGTCCCCCATGCCATCCGCCTCAACCAGCCCGAGGCCAGGCCGGAGGTCGAAGCCACCGTCACCGCGGCCCGGCAGGAAGGCGGCGTCCCGGTGTTCCTGATCAACTCCTTGCCGGGCAGCGAGTGCCGCTCGACGACCGCCGCGGAACTGGCCTCGTACCAGGAGTGGATCAAGGGCATAGCGAGCACGATAGGCCAGGCCAAGGCGGTGGTGATCCTCGAACCGGGCGCCACGGTCAAGATCCCCGGAGTCGAGGAATGCGACCCGCGGGGCTCGGTGGAGCAGCGCTACGACGCCCTCCGCCAGGCCGTCCAGACCCTCAAGGCCAACCCGAACACGGCCGTCTACCTCGACGGCAGCCAGGATCTCTACCCGGGCACCGCGCTCATGGCCGACCGGCTGATCAAGGCCGGCATCGACCGGGCGGACGGCTTCTTCCTCAACACGGGGGCCTTCCACCCCACGGAGAGGAGCGTCGCGTACGGCAAGGCGCTGTCGGCCTGCGTCAGCGTCCAGCGGGCCACGGGCGCCAAGGACTGCCCGTCGGACGGGAAGGTGGACCCGGCGACGATGCCCCACTTCGTGATCGACACCGCCAGGAACGGCCAGGGCTCGTGGTCCCCGCCGCCGAAGAAGTACCCCGACCCGCAGACGTGGTGCAACCCGCCGGGCCGGGGCGCCGGCGACCGGCCCACGACCGACACGGGTGAGGAGCTGGTGGACGCCTACCTGTGGATCGCGCGGGCGGGCTCGTCCAGCGGCCGGTGCAGGCGCGGGGAGGGCGGGGAGAAGGACCCCGAGCGCGGCGTCGTGTCCCCGGAGGCCGGCGAGTGGTGGCCGGATCTGGCGCTGGAGAGGGCCGAGAAGGCCAACCCGCCATTGTGACGGGCCGGGGCAGGCCCGAGGTTGCGCCCATGTTAAGCGGACGTTAGATCTCGGCCACCTGCCCTTGTCCGAACATCCTTCTGCGGAGAGGCTCTGACCTGCACCTACTCCCCCCAGGAGGTTACCCGTGAGCAAGGCACGCGTGCCGTGGAAGGCAGTGATCGGCGGCTCCGTCGGCAATCTGGTCGAGTGGTACGACTGGTTCGTCTACACCAGCTTCGCCGTCTATTTCGCCGCGTCCTTCTTCCCTGAGGGCGACAACACGGCGAAGCTGCTCAACACCGCGGCCATCTTCGCCGTCGGCTTCTTCATGCGCCCGCTCGGCGGCTGGCTGCTCGGCCGCTACGCCGACAGGAAGGGCCGCAAGGCGGCTCTCACGCTCACCGTCACCCTCATGTCGGCCAGCGCCCTGCTGATCGCCATCGCCCCGACGTACGAGACGGTCGGCTACTTCGGCGCCGTCGTGCTGGTGGTGGCCCGCCTGCTGCAGGGGCTGTCGGTCGGCGGCGAGTACGCGGCCAGCGCCACGTACCTCACCGAGGCCACCCCGCGCGGCCGGCGCGGCTTCGCCTCGAGCTTCCAGTACGTCTCCATGACCGCCGGCCAGCTCGTCGGCCTCGGCCTGCAGATCATCCTGCAGAACACGATGTCCACGGAGGCCCTCAACTCCTACGGCTGGCGCATCCCGTTCGTGATCGGCGCCCTGGGCGCCGCGGTCGTGTTCTACCTGCGCCGCAACCTCCTGGAGACGGAGGCGTACGACGAGGAGGAGCGCGAGGTCGAGCACCAGGGCCGTGGCACGATCAAGCAGCTGCTCGCCCACAAGAAGGAGGCGCTGCTGGTCATCGCCCTGACCATGGGCGGCACGGTCGCGTACTACACCTACACCACGTACCTCACCAAATACCTCGCCATCACCGCCGGCCTGCCCAAGGAGACGGCCACGCTGGTGAGCTTCTGCGCGCTGTTCATCTTCATGTGCCTGCAGCCGCTGGCCGGTGGGCTGTCGGACCGGATCGGGCGGCGGCCGCTGCTGATCACGTTCGGGATCGGGTCGATGCTGGGCACGGTGCCGCTGATGACGGCGCTCGGCGGGGTCACGGGGTTCGCCGGCGGGCTCACGCTCTCGCTGATCGGCCTGATCATCGTCACCGGCTACACCTCGATCAACGCGGTGGTGAAGGCCGAGCTGTTCCCGACGAACGTGCGCGCGCTCGGCGTCGCCCTCCCCTACGCCATCGCGAACGCCCTGTTCGGCGGCACCGCCGAGTACGTGGCGCTGTGGTTCAAGAACAACAAGATCGAGTCCGGCTACTTCTGGTACGTCTCCGCCTGCGCCGCCGTGTCGCTCGTGGTCTACCTCACCATGCGCGAGACCAGGGACGCCGCCCTCTCCCGCGCCGAGCAGGCTTCGGAGGATGTGGTCGCGGCCCGCGTCTAACCTGACCGTATGCGAGTTCTCCTGGTCGAGGACGACGATCGGCTCGCGTCCGCGCTCACCACGGCCCTCGCCCGGCACGGCCATCAGGTCACCCGTGCCGGGCTGGCCGTCGACGCCCTCCGCCTGGCGGGGGGCGTCGACTTCGTCCTGCTCGACCTGGGCCTGCCCGACATGGACGGCCTCGACGTGCTGCGCCGCCTGCGCCGGGTGTCGGCGGTGCCGCTCATCGTGGTCACGGCCCGCACGGAGGAGCGCGAGGTGCTGCGCGGGCTGCGGTCCGGGGCCGACGACTACCTGGTCAAGCCGTTCCGCACGGTGGAGCTGATGGCCCGCATGGAGGCGGTGGTGCGGCGCGGCACCAGGCCGATGCCGGCCCGCGACGACGTGGTGAGGGTCGGGGACGTCCGCATCGACCTGGATTCCAGGCAGGTCACGGTGGCCGGCGACCCGGTGACGCTGACGCGGCGGGAGTTCGACGTGCTGGCGATGCTGGCGCGCGAGCCGGGCGTGGTGCGCGGCCGGGAGGAGATCCTCGACGAGGTCTGGGGCGATCCGCTGCTGTCGGCGTCCCGCTCGCTCGACGTGCACGTGGCCAACCTGCGTTCCAAGACCGGCCGTCCGGGGCTGGTGGAGACGCTGCGCGGCACCGGCTACCGGCTGGGCTCGACGGCGTGAACTCCCGCCTGGTGGTCACGTTCACCACGCTGATCGTCTTCCTGATCGCGGCGCTGGCCGTGCCGCTGGGCCTCGCCTACGCCTCCCACCGCACGAACCGCCTGCTCCTCGACCGCCGCGCCGACGCCACCCGCTTCGCGGAGCTGGCCGACCAGGCGGCCAGGGAGGACGACCGCTCGGGGCTGATCGCCGAGATCGACCGCTACGCCGAGCTCTACGGGGCGGCGGTACGCGTACGCGACCGCGACGGCTCCGTCCTGGCCACCGCGGGCCGCTTCGACGCCGACGACCGGGAGGCCACCCGGCTGGCGCTGTCCGGCCGCACGACGGAGGAACTGCCCACGATCAGCCCGTTCGGACCGGCCACGGTGCTGCTGGCCGAGCCCGCGGGCCGGGACGCGCAGCTGTCCGGCGTGGTGCTGCTGGAGGCCCCCACCGACCGGGCCAGGCAGGACGTGTCGCTGGTGTGGGGCGCGCTGCTGGTCGGCGCGCTGGTGGCGCTGGGCTACTCGGCGCTGGTGGCCAGGCGGCTGGCCCGCTGGATCCTGCGGCCCGTCACCGAGCTCGACCGGACCACGCAGGCCATCGCGCAGGGCAGGCTCGACGCGCGGGCGCATCCCGGCGCCGGGCCCTCCGAGCTGCGGCGGCTGGAGGAGCGCTTCAACGCCATGGCCGACGCGGTCTCCAACGCGATGGAGCGGCAGCGGGCGTTCGTGGCGGACGCCTCCCACGAGCTGCGCACCCCGCTCACGGTGCTCGGGTTGCGGCTGGAGAACCTGGAGCCGCATCTGCGGGGTGAGGGCACGGCCGAGTTCGAGGAGGCGATGGCGGAGCTGGACCGGCTGGCGCTGCTGGTGGAGGACCTGCTGGCGCTGGCGAAGGTGGAGGCGGGCGCGGGCGTCGAGGGCAAGGAGATCCCGCTGGCGCCCCGGCTGGGGACGTGGCGGGAGGTGTACGCGGCCAAGGGCATCCACCTCATAACCGAAATTTCGGAAATGGCGGTGGTTCCCGAGGCGGCGGCCAGGGTCGCGGACATCGCGCTCGACAACGCCCAGAAGTTCGTGCCCGAGGGCGGCACCGTCACGGTCACCCTGGAGGACGGGGTGCTGCGGATCGCGGACGACGGGCCCGGGCTCGGCGAGGAGGAGCGGGCGGAGGCGCTGGGACGGTTCTGGCGGTCCGGGGCCCACGCGAACGTGGTGGGCAGCGGCCTGGGCCTGGCCATCGCCGCCGAGCTGGCCAGGGCATGCGGGGCCACGCTGGCGCTGCTGCCCGCCGTACCGCAGGGTCTGGTCGTGGAGCTGCGCCTGAGGGCTCAGCCGTAGGCGTAGCGGTAGTAGCGGGCGGCGCCCGGGTGGAGCGGGACG
This sequence comes from Nonomuraea sp. NPDC004186, assembly GCF_053603495.1. Lineage (NCBI taxonomy): Bacteria > Bacillati > Actinomycetota > Actinomycetes > Streptosporangiales > Streptosporangiaceae > Nonomuraea > Nonomuraea sp. NPDC004186. The sequence goes on from NZ_JBSGFQ010000006.1 coordinate 135,979, forward strand.
ACGCCGGTGCCGATGGCGTAGCGCATGTCGAGCCGCCCGCCGGGCGCCGACGGGGCCTGGAGGCGGTCGCGGGCGCCGAAGAGGGTCTCGGTGATCGAGTACGCCAGATCGTCCGGGAGCGTGGCCCGGCACATCAGGTAGCTGGGGGTGCCGATGGTCGGCACCGGCCGGCCGACGCCGTACACGCCGGCGGGCACCAGCCCGTGCTCGTAGAGCGGGCCGAACCGGCGGCGCAGGACCGTCACCAGCGGCTCCAGCGGCACGAGCTCGATGTCCTTCAGCGCGGCCAGGACCGGCGTGGGCACCCCGCCCGACCAGAAGAACGCCTCGATCCCGCCGTCGCGCAACGCCTGGACCGACTCGTCCAGGCCCAGCCTGCTGACCTCGGCGGGCTCGGCCAGGTCGGCCACGGCCAGCACGCGGGTGGCGGTCACCGCGGTGCCCGAGCCCTCCAGCCCGATGGAGACCGCCCGACCCGCCAGGTCCTTGACCGCCGCGATGCCGGAGCCCCGCCGCACCACCAGGTGGACGTAGTTCATGTACACCCTGGCCAGCGCGGAGACCGGCTGGTGGCGCACCCTGACGGCGTCGTCGGCGCTGTCGGCCAGCGCGAACGCCACGTCGGCCCGCCCGTCGGTCATCATCGTCAGGTTCTGCACACTGGCCGCAGTCTTCATCACCCGCACCGTGAGCCCGTCCTGCCGCAGCTCCCGCGCGAGCCCGTCGCCGAGTTGCTCGTAGATCCCGCCCGTCACACCCGTCGCCAGCCGCAACTCGGCCCGCCTGCCGTCGGCGGCCGAGCACCCGCTCGCCAGCGCGGCGAGCCCCAGGAAGGCGCGGCGAGATATCGGCATGAAATTACGTTATCCGGTCCACCAGAATGGACATGTGAGCGAACGGGACGCACGCCTACTCATCGCCTCAGAGCTGACGATGTTCCTGCCGGTGAGCCGGCGCCAGGAGTGGCAGCGGGTGACGCCGGACGGCACCTCGACGCTGGGTCACCACGTCGAGTCGCTCGGCATCCCGCTGACCGAGGTGGGGCCGATGGTCGCCGACGGCCGCGGGGTGCCGCCGTCGTACCAGCTCGTGGCCGGTGACGTGGTGGAGGTCCAGCCGGTGCCGCGCCCGCAGCCGCTGCCGGAGGAGCCGCGGTTCCTGCTGGACGTGCACCTGGGCACGCTGGCTCGGCGGCTGCGGCTGCTCGGCATCGACACGGCCTACCACAACGACATGGACGACCCCTCGCTGGTGGTGCAGGCCAACGAGGAGCACCGGGTGCTGCTCACGCAGGACCGCGGCCTGCTGCGCCGCCGCGCGCTGTGGCTGGGCGCGTACGTACGCGGCTCCCGCCCCGCCGACCAGCTCCGCGACCTGCTCGAACGCTTCACCCCGCCGCTGCGCCCGTGGACGCGGTGCACGGCGTGCAACGGCGAGCTGCGGCCGGTCGCCAAGCAGGAGATCGCGCCGCTGCTGGAGGCGGGCACGGAGCGCAACTACGACGCGTACGGGCGGTGCGGCGAGTGCGGCCAGGTCTACTGGCGCGGCGCGCACAGCGACCACCTGGAGGAGATCATCAGGTCGGCCCGCGCCTGGACCGCCTAGCGGCAGAGGGTGAAGGGCTCGACGCCGGGCAGGTGGCGGGCCCACTCCTGGGCGGTGAGGGCACGTCCGGCACGCCGGCAGACGGCGCCGGCCACCCGGTCCCCGTCGAGTTCGTGAGTGCGCAGAGTGCCGTCCGGCGTGACGCTGTAGACCCTCCTGCCGTCCGGTGAGAACACCAGCCGGCCGCTCCCGGCCGCCTGGAACGACTGGAGACCGTCGAAGATCATGCCCAGCGGGTGGTTGTGCGGCACGTCCCACAGGCGGACGCGGTCGCCCCTCTCGTACGCGGCCAGCGTGCGCCCGTCGGGCGACCAGGCGAGCTGCGCGACGTCGCTGTCCGGCACGGCGGGGAAGCTCGCCAGCCGGGTGGTGACGTCCCCGTCCCAGACGGTGATCCGGTCGGGGCCGGAGAACGCCACCCGCCTGCCGTCGGGGCTGACGGCGAAGGTGCCCTCGAGCTGCCCGGCGCCGGGGGCGGGCGGCCGTCCGGCGGCCGTCCGGGGGTCGATGAGCCTCGGTGTCGTGCCCGCGAGCAGCAGGCGCCCGTCCGGGCGGAAGGCCAACTGCCCCGCTCCCGGGACCGTCGCGGTCCTGGAGGTCCCGCGTTCGAGGTCGTGCAGCTCCACGGGCAGGCCGCCGCCGGTGCCCCAGGGTGAGAGCGCGAGCGTGCGGCCGTCCGGGCTGAAGACGACCGCGTCGACCCCGTTCGCACCCTTGGTCGCGATCCGGAACTCCTGGGCCGCGGCCCCCGTGGGCACCTGGATGACGTGCACGGTGTCGTTCTCGACGAAGGCCAGGCGGCGGCCGTCGCGGCTGAACGCCATGGCCGCGCCCGTGCCCCGCCACCTGATCGGGGCCGCCAGCGGGCGTCCCGTCGCCGTGTCCCACAGGGTGAGGGCGTCGTGCTCCTTGGCCGCCAGGATCCGGGACGACGGGTCGAGCAGGACCTGGTCCTGGTCGTCGCCGCCGCCGATCGACCGGTCGAACAGCATGGAGACGTCCATCGTGAAGACGGCCCCGCCGTCACTCAGCAGCCGCAGCGCCTGCCGGTCGCCGTCGAAGCGCAGGTCGAGGATGGGGGCGGGCGACTGCCGCCGCAGCACGACGTCCCCGCCGGGCCACCGGCGGATCATCAGCTCCTTGCCCCACGCCCAGGTGGCGACGAACCGGTCGCCGAACGCGAACTCGACCGCGTCCCCCGACACGTCGGTCAGCCGCACCTCGCCCCCGGGGAGGCCGTAGATCGTGATGGCGGACTCGCCGGGCGCCCGGTTCGCGGTGACCGCCAGGACCCGGCTGTCCGCGCTGAACTCCGCCTCCAGGAGATCGGACCGGAGCGGCAGCCGCGGGGCGGCCAGGCGCCTGCCGGCGCGCAGGTCCCAGAGCTGGGCGCGGCCGGTGACGCTGCTGGCGACGACGCCGAGGCGGCCGTCCGGGCTCACCGTGTCCAGCCCTGCTCCTCCGGGGGTGGTGAGGGGCCTGCGGGTGCCGATGTCCCACCAGCGCTCGACGGCGGCCGGTCCCACGGGCACGGACAGCAGCCGTCCCGTCGCGTCGAACTCCAGCTCGCCCAGCTCGCCCGCGGGCACCCCGAACCGGTCGCCGAGCGGACGGCCGGTGGCGGCGTCCCAGAGCCGTACCCCTTGGTCGTCCTGGAGGGCGAGGGTGCGCCCGCCGGGGTCGATCGCCGCCTTGCGCACGCCGGTGCCCACCCCGGCGATCTCCCGGAGCAGCCGGTGCGCCGGCACGTCCCAGATCCTGGCCAGACCGGCCTGTACGGCGACGAGCGCGCGCCCGTCCTGGCCCAGCCCGTACACGGAGCCGGAGCCGCGGTACGGATCGGTGAAGACGTCGGTCACGGGCTGGGAGAGCGAGTCGTAGAGCGCCCCGCGCGTCTCCGGCAGCGACGGGCTCAGCCGCCAGGCCGCCACGGTGAGCAGCCGCGCCAGCGGCGGCTCAGACTGCCGCAGATCGGCGGCCCGCAGGGCGAGCTCCCTGGCCAGGGCGTCGTCGCGCTGGCGCACGGTCTGCCTGCGCAGATATTCGGCCAGCCCGAGCCCGCCGAGCGCGACCGCCAGCAGCACGGCCAGGGCCGCCGCCAGCAGGCCCCGCCTCCTGGACTGCCGCCTGGTCTGCCTGGCCCCCGCGTCGAGGAACTCGCTCTCCCGCCTGGCCAGCGTGAGATCCCTGCGCTCGGAGGCCGCCCACCGCAGCGCCCTGTCGAGGTTGGAGCCGTGCAGCAGGTCGGCGGGCTTCCTGCCGTGGCCGTCCCACTGGGCGGCCGCGTCGGCGAGGCGGCGGTGCACGGGCAGGCCCTCGCGGTTGGCGGCCACCCAGTCGCGCAGCCGGGGCCAGGCCTGGATGAGCCCCGGCCGGGCCAGCTCGAACGTGGTGCCGCTCCGGGTGAGGAGGCCCGCGGCGGCGAAGACGCCGAGCAGGGCGTCCACGGCCCCGGTGTCCGGGAGCTCGTCGCGGCCGACCGGCCGCAGCTCGTCGCCGTCGATCATCCGCAGCAGGACCTCGGGAACGCTCGCCCGCTCGGCCTCGGTCAGCTCGGCGTAGAGCTCCTCGGCGACGGCCCCGAGATCGGGCTCCGCGACGGCGCTCCTGAGCTCCCCCGCCAGCGCTCCGCCCGCGGCCAGCGCGTCCCCGTCCGGCTCGCCCAGCAGCCGCAGGAGCACCGTCTTCGCCGGCGGCCGGTCGGCGGGCGCCTGGGAGAGGGCCGCCGAGACGAGCGACCCGAGCGGTTCGGGCAGCCCGCCCGCGTCCGGACTGAAGCTCAGCACCCGCGTGACGACCGCCACCGGATCGCCCGCCTCCACGGCGTCACTCCCCCGGGCCGCGAACAGCACCACCATCCCCCACGCCCACAGGTCCGCCGCCGCCGTCGCCGCGCGCCCCTGGAACACCTCGGGCGACATGTACTGCGGCGTCCCCATGATGGGACCGGAGGTGGTCGGCCCGACCTCGCGGGCCACCCCGAAGTCGATCACGCGTGGCCCGTCGGGGCCGAGGATGATGTTGTCCGGCTTCAGGTCCCGGTGCACGATCCCGGCCTGGTGAATGGCCGTCAGCGCGGTCGCCACCCCGACGGCCAGCCGGCGCAGCCGGTCGCCCTCGTACGGCCCCGACTCCGCGACCACCTGCCGCAGGCTGGGCCCGGGGACGAACTCGCTCACGATGTACGGGGCGGGCACGTCCACCTGCGCCTCGATCACCCTGGCCGTGCAGAACGAGGCCACCCGCCGGGCCGCCGCCGCCTCCTTGGCCAGCCTGGCCCTGGCGTCGGCGCTGTCGAACCTGGGCACCTTGACCGCGACCCGCTCGCCGTCCGGCCCGTACGCCTCGTACACCACACCCTGGCCGCCGGCGCCGAGCCGCCCGGCCAGCCAGTAGCGGCCCAGCCGGTGGGGGTCGGTGGGAGTGAGAGCAGCCATCAGTTGTGCCATTCTGATCGACGTCTCCTCCTCCAAGGAAGGTCGCGTGGAATTTCGCATCATGGGGCCGCTCGAAGTGCTCGACGGCGACGGCCAGGACCGCACCCCCACCGTGCCGAAGCACCGCGATCTGCTGGCGATGTTCCTGCTGAACGCCGGGCGCCCGCTCAAGGTCGAGCGGCTGCGCAGGCTGCTGTGGCCGCGCGAGGACGGCGACCGCTCCGACTCGCTGGTGCGCGGCTACGTCGGCCAGCTCCGCCAGCTCGTCGGGAAAGACGTGATCACGACCGTGGCGGGCTCGTACGTGCTGGCGCTGGGCGACGGGCAGCTCGATGTCGACCGGTTCCGGCTGCTGGTGGACAAGGGGGCCTACGAGGAGGCGCTGAGCCTGTGGCGGGGCGAGGTCCTGGAGGACGTCGACCCCGAGGGCGAGCGGTGGGTCGAGACGCGGCGGCTGCGCGAGGAGCTGGAGGAGCTGCGATTACTGGCGCTGGAGCGCCGGGTGCAGGCCGACCTGGACGCCGGCAGGCACCGCGAGCTGCTCGCCGAGCTGCGCCGGCTGACCAGGCAGCATCCGATGTGGCAGCGCTTCCGCGGCCAGTACATGCTGGCCCTCTACCGCAGCGGCCGCCGGGTGGACGCGCTGGCCGCGTACGCGGTGCTGCGTGACCAGCTCGACGGCGGGCTCGCGATCGAGCCCGACTCCGAGCTGCAGCTGCTCTACCACCGCATGCTGCACGACGACGTGTCGCTGCACGTCTCGGCCGGCCCGCCGGTGCTGCTGCCGCCCGACGTGACCGGCTTCACCGGCCGGGGCGAGCTGCTCGACGAGGTGGTGGGCGGCCACGTCGTGGTGCACGGGCAGGCGGGGGCGGGCAAGTCGGCGCTGGCCGTGCACGCGGCCTGGCGGGAGCGGGAGAGCTTCCCCGACGGCATCCTGTACGCCGACCTGCGCGAGACGACCACCCCGTCGGCCGTGCTGGAGGACTTCCTGCGCTGGCTGGGCTGCCCGGCCCAGGCGATCCCGGCGTCGCCGGAGCAGCGGGAAAGGCTCTTCCGCACCTACACGGCCAACCGCAGGCTGCTGGTGCTGCTCGACAACGCCTCGGGTGAGGCGCAGGTGCGGCCGCTGCTGACCTCGTGCCCGACGATCGTGACCAGCCGGTCCTCGCTCGGCGGCCTGACGGGCGCGCGGCGGCTGTCGGTGGGCGTGCTCGGCGCCGGCGAGGCCATCGACCTGCTGGTGAGCGGCTCGGGCCGGCCGGCCGACGACGCCATGACCCGGCTGGCCCGCTTCTGCGGCGGCCTGCCGATCGCGCTGCGCATCGCCGGCTCCCGGCTGGCGGCCCGGCCGGAGTGGACCGTCGACTACCTGGTGGGCCTGCTGGAGGACGAGCACGAGCGGCTCGACCGGCTGCACGCGGGTGACCAGGCGGTGCGCAGTGTGTTCGCGATCGGCTTCGACGGGCTGCCCGAGTCCGCCCGGCTGACGCTGCGGGGGCTCGGCGCGCTGTCGGCCCCCGACTTCGCCGACTGGGTGACCGAGCAGCTCGGCGGGCAGGCCGAGGCGCTGGTGGACGCGGGCCTGCTGGAGACGCACGGCGTGGACGTGGCGGGCCAGGTCCGCTACCGGCTGCACGACCTGACCAGGCTCTTCGCCCGCGAGCAGCCCGTGCCGGGCGTGCTGGGGCGGCTGTCGGAGGTGGTGCTGGCCAGGGTGCGGGCCTCGCGGTTCTCGCTGGTGTCGGGCGATCCGGCCACGGCCGTGGCCACCAGGGACATCAGGGAGTCGGTCGAGTGGCTGGCGGCCGAGCGGGCGTTCCTGGTGAGCCTGGTCGCCGACCTGCACGCGGCGGGGCTCGACGAGGGGTGCTGGCGGCTGGCGCACCTGCTGGCTCCCTACCTGGAGCGCCACCGGTTCCTGGACGACTGGCGGGCGGTGGCCGCGCGGGCGCTGGAGGCGGCGCGGCGCTCGGGCGACGACCGGGGCGAGGCGCTGGTCCTGCTGGACCAGGGCGACCTGCACCTGGCCGAGCGGGAGTGGGAGCTCGCGCACGGCCGGCTGCGGCTGGCGCTGGGCATGTTCCTGCGGCAGGGCCGGACCCGCGAGGTGAACCACACCAGGCGCCGGCTCGGCCGCGTCCACCTGGAGCAGGGGCGGCTGGAGGACGCCGAGCGGGCCCTGCGCACCTGCCTGGAGGGCGCGGACAACCAGCGGGACGCCGCCGACGCCGAGCGCGTGCTCGGGGCCGTGCTGCGCCGCGCGGGGCGGCTCGACGAGGCCGCCGAACGCCTGCGGGCCGCCGTCAAGCACCTGGAGGAGCTGGGCGACCGGCACCGGCAGGCCGACACGCTGCTCGACCTGTCCGCGACGCACCTGGCGCAGGCCGCCAAAACGGACGCCAGGGCCGCCGCCGAGCAGGCGAGGAGCATCGCCGTACGCCTCGGCGACCGGCTGCTGGACGCGCACGCCCTGCTGGCCCTGGCCAGGGTGAACCGGGCCGAGGGCGCGGCGGGGCGGGCGCGGGAGCTGGCCGGGGCGGCGCTGGAGGTGTTCGAGCGGACCGGCGACCGCCAGGGCGCCGCCAACGCCCGCGCCCTGCTGGCCCAGGGTTAGACCGCGAGCAGGCGGCGGACGTCCTCCCGGTGCAGCTCCTCGGCGGCCCCGGTGCGCACGACGTGCCCGCCGTCGAGGATGACGAACGTGTCGGCCAGCCGCAGCGCGATGTCCAGGTACTGCTCCACCAGCAGCACGGCCAGCCCTGCGGCGTGCAGCCGCTCGATCGCCGCCTCGATCTCCAGGATGATCGACGGCTGGATGCCCTCGGTCGGCTCGTCGAGTATGAGCATCCTGGGCCTGGTGACCAGGGCCCGGGCCATGGCGAGCTGCTGCTGCTGGCCCCCCGACAGGTGGCCGGCGCTCCGTTTGAGCAGCGGCTTGAGCGCGGGGAACACGTCCAGGGCCTCGTCGATGGCCTCCCTGGTCACCTTGGCGGCCTCCATGGTGACCAGCAGGTTGCCCAGGACCGAGAGCTGGGGGAAGCACTGGTGGCCCTGGGGGACGTACCCCATGCCGAGCCTGACCCGCTCGTGCGGTTTCAGCCGGGTGATGTCGCGGCCGTCGAACGTGACCGTCCCGGCTGTCGCCGGGATCACGCCCATGACGGTGTTGAGCAGCGTGGTCTTGCCGACGCCGTTGCGTCCCATGACGCACACGAGCTGTCCCGGCCCGACCTCCAGAGAGACCCCGAACAGTACGCGTGCCCTCCCGTACCCCGACTCAAGGCCGGTCACCGACAGCATCGCTGGCCCTCCTCCCCAGGTAGACCTCCTGGACGCGGGGGTCGGCGCTGACCTCGTCGACCGACCCCTCCACGAGCACCCTGCCCTCGTGCAGCACGGTCACCGTCGAGGCGTGCCGCCGAAGGAACTCCATGTCGTGCTCCACCACGATCACCGTGTGGTCGGCGGCGATCTGGGTGAGCAGCTCCCCCGTGCGCTCCCGTTCGTCGCTGGACATGCCCGCCACCGGCTCGTCCAGGAGCAGTAGCCGGGGGCGCTGCGCCAGCAGCATGCCGATCTCCAGCCACTGGCGCTGGCCGTGCGAGAGAACACCGGCCGAACGTTCGGCGAGATCTTCGAGTCCGGTCCTGGCCAGCGCCTCCTCGACGGCCTCCGACACGCCCTTGCGCCGCCTGGCCAGCGACCAGAGCGGCTTGCGGAAGCTGGCCGCGAGGTCGAGGTTCTCGACCACGGTCAGCTCCTCGAACACGACCGACGTCTGGAACGTGCGGCCGACACCCAGGCGGACGATCTGGTGCTCCTTCCTGCCGACCAGGTCGTGCTCGCCGAACCGCACGCTACCCGCCGCCGGCCTGGTGAGCCCGGTGATCACGTCGATCAGCGTGGTCTTGCCCGCGCCGTTGGGCCCGATCAGGAAGCGCAGCTCGCCCTCGGGCACGGTCAGGTCCACGCCGTCGAGCGCCCGGAAGCCGTCGAAGACGACCTGGACGTCACGCAGTTCGAGCACGCCGCCACCTCCCCACCAGGCCCACGATCCCCTTCGGGGCGAGCGTCATGACCAGGATGAACAGCGCGCCCTGCAGGTAGAGCCAGCCGTCGGCGAACTGCTCGCTGAACGCCGTCTTGGCGTAGCCCATGACGACCGCGCCGAGCACCGCGCCGGCCAGCGCGTGCCGCCCGCCGACCGCCACCGCGACGACCAGCTCCAGCGAGGGCACGACGCCGAGCAGCGCGGGCGAGATGATGCCGACCACCGGCACGAACAGCGCGCCCGCCAGCCCCGCCATGCCCGCCGAGGCGGCGAAGGTGACGGTCTTGACCAGGGCCGGGTCGTAGCCGAGGAAGCGCACCCGGTCCTCGCCGTCCCTGACGGCGACGAGGAGCCGGCCGTAGCGGCTGTTCACGAGCTGGCGGGTGGCGAGGTAGAGGACCCCGAGGACGACGGCCACCACGAGGTAGAGCGTCCGCTGCGTGGAGTCCTCGGCCAGGTCCTGGCCGAACAGCTCGAAGAAGTTCGTCATGCCGTTGGTGCCGCCGGTCAGACCCTGCTGGCCGATGAGCAGGATGACCAGGGCGGCGGCCAGGGCCTGGGTGAGGATCGCGAAGTACGCGCCCCGTACCCGCTGCCGGAACACCAGCGCGCCCAGCAGCAGCGCGATCGCCACGGGTCCGAGCACGGCCATGGCGAGGGCGAATATGGGGTTGGCGAACGGCGCCCACAGCGCGGGCAGCCGCTCCACCCCGCTCCACACCATGAAGTCGGGCAGCCCGCCGCCGGCCTCGGTGAGCTTGAGGTACATCGCCATGGCGTAGCCGCCGAGCCCGAAGAAGACGCCCTGGCCGAGGGTGAGCATGCCGCCCTGCCCCCAGGCCAGCCCGATCCCGAGCGCGACGATCGCGTAGCAGAGGTATTTCGCCAGCAGCCCCAGCCGGAACGGCTCCAGCAGCAGCGGGGCCGCCACCAGAGCGATCGCGGCCACGGTCGCGAAAGGCAGATTTCTCTTGATCATGTGAGCACCCTCGACCGGAGCACGAACATGCCCTGCGGGCGCACCTGCAGGAACGCGATGATCACGGCGAACACGATGACCTTCGCCAGGGAGGCGTCCGACCAGAACTCGGCGTAGGAGTTCAGCAGCCCCAGCCCGATCGCGGCCAGCACGGCGCCGCGCAGCTGCCCGAGCCCGCCCGCCACGACGACGAGGAACGCGTCCACGATGTAGTACGTGCCGAGCGCCGGCCCGACGGGCCCGATCAGCGTCAGCGCCACCCCGGCCACGCCCGCCAGCCCGGACCCGATGAAGAACGTCAGCATGTCCACCCGGCCGGTGTCGATGCCGCTGGTCGCGGCGAGCTGCCGGTTCTGCACGACGGCCTGGGTCCGGCGGCCGAGCCCGGTGCGATTGAGGTACAGCCAGACCGCCACCACGCCGGCGATCGCGAGCCCCATGATGAACAGCCGGTTGTAGGGCAGGATGCCCACCCCGCCCGCGAGCCAGGAGGGGGCGGGCACCTGCACGTTCGGCGCGCCGAACAGGTCGCGGGCGAGCTGCTGCAGCACCAGGCTGACACCCCAGGTGAGCAGCAGCGTGTCCAGCGGGCGGCCGTAGAAGTGCCTGATGGCGGCCCGCTCCAGGATCAGCCCCATGAGCCCCGCCACCAGGAACGCCGCCGGCAGCGCGAGCACCAAGTCCTGCAGCAGGAACGCGGTGTACGCGCCCGCCATGATGAACTCGCCGTGCGCCATGTTGATCACGCCCATCTGCCCGAACGTGAACGTCAGCCCGAGCGCGATGAGCAGCAGCACCGCCCCGATGGACAGGCCGATGGGGAGCTGGTTGAGGAAGGCCGGCATCACTGCCCCGCTGCCAGGCCGGAGGCCCAGGAGTAGCCCTTGAGGTACGGGTCCGGCTTGATCGGCTTGCCGGAGTCCCAGACCTGCTTGATCAGGCCGTCGGGCTGGACGATGCCGATGCGGGCGGTCTTGTACATGTGCTGGTTCTCGCCGTCGATGGTGACCAGGCCCTCGGGGCGTTCGAGCGAGATGCCGGGCGCGGCCTTCTTGACCGCCTCGACCTCGGTGCTGCCCGCCTTCTTGACCGCCTCGGCCCACAGGTAGACCGCGTTGTAGCCGGCTTCCATGGGGTCGGAGGTGACCTTGTTCTGCCCGTACTTGGCCTTGTACGCCTTGACGAACGCGTCGTTGGCCGGGGTGTCGGTGGTCTGGTAGTAGTTCCAGGCGACCGGCTGGCCCACGATGTTGTCCACGCCGATGCCGGTGACCTCCTCCTCGGCGATGCTCACCGACAGCACCGGCATGCTGTCGGCGGACGAGCCCGCGCTCCTGAGCTGCTTGAAGAAGGCCACGTTGCTGTCGCCGTTCAGGGTGTTGAAGACGGCGTCCGGCTTGGCCTGCATGACCTTGTTGACCAGCGTGGAGTATTCGGTGTGGCCGAGCGGCGTGTACTCCTCGCCGAGGATCTCCATCCCGTTCGCCGCCGCGTACGCCTTGATGATCTTGTTCGCGGTCCGCGGGAAGACGTAGTCGCTGCCCACCAGGAACAGCTTCTTCTTGCCCTGCTCCTTCAGGTAGTCGAGGCCGGGGATGATCTGCTGGTTGGTGGTGGCGCCCGTGTAGAAGATGTACGGCGAGCTCTCCAGGCCCTCGTACTGCACCGGATACCAGAGCAGGGCCTTGTGGCGCTCGAAGACCGGCAGCATGGCCTTCCTGCTGGCCGAGGTCCAGCCGCCGAACACGGTGGCGACCTTGTCCTGCCTGATCAGCTTGGTGGCCTTCTCCGCGAACGTGGGCCAGTCGGAGGCGCCGTCCTCCACCACGGGGACGAGCTGCTTGCCGAGCACGCCGCCGGCCTTGTTGATCTCTTCTATGGCCAGGAGTTCGGCGTCGCGGACGGTGACCTCGCTGATCGCCATCGTGCCGCTGAGCGAGTGGAGAAGGCCCACCTTGATCTCCTTGGAGTCGGCGGGCTTGGCGCCGGATCCGCAGGCCGCGAGGGCCAACACCAAAGCGGCGGAGACAATCGGACGGGAGATGCGCACAGCCGTTCCTTCCTGCCGACCGATACTGGGAGAAAGGTGACTCGGCGAGATTTCCCAAGTAGATCGCGGTTGTTAAGACGCGTTTGCCGAGTGTTCACAAATGCACTTAATCCGAAATATAGGGATTGAGTCGCAGTGCGAAACCAACACGACATGCCCCGGCAACAGCCACGAAACCGCCGGTTCCTATGGTCCGGCCATGCGGCTTACCTCACACGAGCAGGAACGGCTGCTCATCCACGTCGCCGCCGGGGTGGCGCGCGAGCGGCAGGCCAGAGGCCTGCGCCTGAACCATCCCGAGGCTACCGCCATCATCGCGTCGTTCCTCATGGAGGGGGCCAGGGACGGGCGCTCCGTGGCCGACCTGATGGAGGCCGGACGGTCGGTGCTCGGCCGGGCCGACGTCATGGAAGGCGTGCCGGAGATGCTGGAGAGCGTGCAGATCGAGGCGACGTTCCCCGACGGCACGAAGCTGGTCACCGTACACAGGCCGATCCCGTGATCCCGGGCGAGTACGTGCACCCCGAGGGCGCTCACACCCTCAACCCCGGGCGCGAGCGCCGCACGCTGCGGGTGGTGAACACGGCGGACCGGCCGGTGCAGGTGGGCTCGCACTACCACTTCGCGGCCGCCAACCCGGGGCTGGAGTTCGACAGGAAGGCGGCGTGGGGCATGCGGCTGGACGTGCCGGCGGGGACGGCGGTCAGGTTCGAGCCGGGCGTCGAGCGCGACGTGACGCTCGTGCCGCTGGCGGGCAACCGGGTCGTGCCCGGGCTGCGGCCGGAGTGGGCGGGGCCGCTCGATGGCTGACATCTCGCGCGCCCGGTACGCGGCGCTCTACGGCCCCACGGTCGGCGACCAGATCCGGCTCGCCGACACCGACCTGTTCATCGAGGTCACCGAGGACCTGTCGATCGGGCCCGCCGGGCCGGGCGACGAGGCGGTGTTCGGCGGCGGCAAGGTCATCCGCGAGTCCATGGGACAGGCGCGGACCACCCGGGCGCAGGGCGCGGCCGACCTGGTCATCACCGGCGCGGTGATCCTCGATCACTGGGGCGTGGTCAAGGCCGACGTCGGCATCCGCGACGGCCGCATCTACGCCATCGGCAAGGCCGGCAACCCCGACACGATGGACGGCGTCGACCTGGTCATCGGGCCGTCCACGGAGGTGCTCGCGGGCAACGGCAAGATCCTCACCGCCGGGGGCGTCGACTCGCACGTCCACCTGATCTGCCCGCAGGTCCTCGACGAGGCGATCGCCTCCGGCGTCACCACGATCGTCGGCGGCGGCACCGGGCCCGTCGAGGGCACCAAGGCGACGACCGTCACCGGCGCCTGGTACCTGGGCCGGATGCTGGAGTCGCTGGACGCGTACCCGCTGAACTTCGCGCTGCTCGGCAAGGGCAACACGGTCTCCACGGACGGCCTGACGGAGCAGCTCGAGGCCGGGGCCTCCGGCTTCAAGCTGCACGAGGACTGGGGCTCGACGCCGGCCGCCATCGACGCCTGCCTGAGCGTGGCGGACGCCTCGGGGGTGCAGGTGACGCTGCACACGGACACGCTGAACGAGGCGGGGTTCGTGGAGTCGACGCTGAAGGCCATCGGGGATCGGATGATCCACGCGTACCACACCGAAGGGGCCGGCGGCGGGCACGCTCCCGACATCATCCGCGTCGCCTCCTATCCCCACATCCTGCCCTCCTCCACCAACCCCACCCGGCCGCACACCGTCAACACGCTGGACGAGCACCTCGACATGCTCATGGTGTGCCACCACCTCAACCCGTCGATCCCGGAGGACCTGGCCTTCGCCGAGTCGCGCATCAGGCCGGCGACGATGGCCGCCGAGGACGTGCTGCACGATCTGGGGGCGATCTCGATGATCGGCTCGGACTCGCAGGCGATGGGGCGGATCGGGGAGACGATCATCCGTACGTGGCAGACGGCGCACGTCATGAAGGGCCGCCGGGGGTCGCTCGGCGGGCCCGCGGACAACCTGCGAGCCCGCCGCTACATCGCGAAATATACGATTTGTCCGGCTATCGCCCACGGGCTGGACGGCGAGATCGGCTCCGTCGAACGTGGCAAGCTCGCCGACCTCGTCCTCTGGGACCCGGCGTTCTTCGGGGTCAAGCCCGACCTCGTCCTCAAGGGCGGCGTGGTGGCCTGGGCGCAGATGGGCGACGCCAACGCCTCCATCCCGACGCCGCAGCCGGTGCTGCCCCGTCCCATGTTCGGCGCCTCACCGGTGACCGCCGCCGCCACCTCGCTCCACTTCGTCGCGCCGCTGGCCCTGGAGTCCGGCCTCGCGGACCGGCTGTCCGTACGCCGCCGGCTGGCTCCGGTGGCGGACGTACGACGGCGCGGCAAGTCCTGGATGCCGCTCAACGACGCCATGCCCCGGATCGAGGTGGCGCCCGACACGTTCGAGGTCCGCATCGACGGCGACCTCGTCGAACCGGCCCCCGCCACCCGCCTTCCCATGGCCCAGCGCTACTTCCTCTTCTGATGCCATGAACCCAGCGCTGCTCCTCCTCGCCGACTCCCGCCTCCCGGCCGGCGGCCACGCCCACTCGGGCGGCACCGAACAGGCCATCACGTCGGGAGCGGTCTCCGACGTGCCCTCACTGGCGCGTTTCCTCCGCGGCCGCCTCCACACCACCGGCGCCCTCGCCGCCACCCTCACAGCCGCCGCCCACACCCAGGCCACCACCCCACCACCTCAGCCGCCCACCAGCGCGAGCAGCACCACTGGGGCGGGGGCCGACGCCGAAGTCGGTCAGGTCGCGGCCGGGGCGCCGTGGGTGCTGCTCGACGCCGAGGTCGATGCCAGGACCGCCGCCCCCGCCCAGCGGGACGCGTCCAGGACCCAGGGCAGGCTCCTCCTCAGGGTCGCCCGCCGCGTGTGGCCGTCACCGGTGCTCGATGAGCTGGCGCGAGCCGTACCGAGCCCTCATCACCCGATCGCCCTCGGAGCGGTGGCGTACGCGGCGGGCGCCACGGCCGGGGAGGCGGCCATGGCGGCGGCGTACCACGCGATCAGCGGGCCCGCCACGGCGGCGGTGCGGCTCCTGGGCCTCGACCCGGTGGCCGTGCACGGGCTCCTGGCCGACCTCACCCCCGACCTCACGGCCGTCGCCACCGAAGCCCACCTCGCCGTGACGAACGCCCGCTCCACCGCTCACCAGGACGTGACGGACGCCGACTCAACCGCCCACCCCACCGTGACGGACACCGACTCGACCGCCCACCCCGGCCCCACGAGCCAGACCCCGGACCCGGCAGACCCGCTCCCCTGGTTGGCGGCGCTCCCTGCGTACTCGTCCCCAGCCCTTGACCTCCTGGCCGAGCAGCACGCGCGCGCCGAGGTCAGGTTGTTCGTCTCCTAAGGAAGGATCCCCAGACATGGGTGCCAATCACGACGACCACCACCACGCCCCCGACGGCCGCGGCCGGGCGCTGCGGCTCGGGGTGGGCGGCCCGGTAGGGAGCGGCAAGACGGCCCTGGTGGCCGCGTTGTGCAGGACGCTGGGCCCGTCGCTGTCCCTCGGGGTGGTGACGAACGACATCTACACCACCGAGGACGCCGACTTCCTGCGCCGGGCGGGTGTGCTCGACCCCGAGCGCATCCTCGCCGTCGAGACCGGTTGCTGCCCCCACACCGCCATCCGCGACGACATCGCCGCGAACCTCGACGCCGTGGAGACCCTGGAGCACCGCTTCGGCCCGCTGGACCTGGTGATCGTGGAGAGCGGCGGCGACAACCTGACGGCCACGTTCAGCCGGGGGCTGGCGGACAGGCAGATCTTCGTCCTGGACGTGTCGGGCGGCGACAAGGTGCCGCGCAAGGGCGGTCCGGGGGTGACGACGGCGGACCTGCTGGTCGTCAACAAGACGGACCTGGCCCCGATGGTGGGCGCCGACCTGGGCGTGATGGATCGGGACGCGGCGGCCGTACGCGGTGACAGGCCGGTGCTGTTCACCTCGATCAGGCAGGAGCCCACCGCCGCCACGGTCGCTTCCTGGGTGTCCGAGCAGGTGACGGCCTGGTCCCACACCCACGCGGCCGCCGTCTCCTGATGCCCGCCAGCGCCCGGCCCGGCCGCCGCGGGATGAGGGCGAGCGCCGCCGTCGCGACGGCCTCGTCCCCGGACGGCCGGACCCTCATCCGCCGGCTGGCCTCGGCACCGCCGCTGACGCTGCGCCAGACGGGGCCGTACACCGTGCATCTCATCTCCACGGCGGCGGGCCCGCTCGGCGGCGACCGGCTCTCCCTGGACCTGGACGTCGCCCCGCGCACCACCCTGGAGCTGGGCTCGGTCGCCAGCACCCTGGTCCTGCCGGGGGACGGCACGTCCGAGATGCTGGTCACGGCCCGGGTGGGGGCGGGCGCCACACTCCGCTTCACCCCGGAGCCCACGGTGCTCGCCACCGGGTGCGAGCATCGGCTCCTGGTACGCCTCGAGCTGGCGGCGGACGCCGAGGTGCTGTGGCGCGAGGAGATCGTCTTCGGCCGCCACGGCGAGGTCTCGGGGCGTTGCCACGCCCGCTTCGACGCGACGTGCGACGGCCGCCCGGTGCTCCGGCAGGAGTTCACCGTCGGCGACCCGGCCGTGGACACCTCCCCGGCCGTCTACGGCTCTGCCCGCTGCGTCGGCACCACGTTCCTCACGACGTCCGCCAAGGAGCCGGTGGTGGCCGAAGGCGTCGCCGTCCTGCCCCTGGCCGGTCGGGGCACGCTCGTGTCCGCCCTGGCCGCGGACGCCGTCCAGCTCCGCTCCCGCCTCGAATGGGGCGAACGCACCACCCTCACCCCGGAGCCCTGACCAGGCGAACCCGTTAGGACAAGAGCGGCACCCCCGTATCGCCAGCCCCGGCGGCCGATGACGGCGCTGGCGGTGATGGTGACGACCCCGTTGCGTTCGGTGGTGGGAGGCGCGGGTCCGGCTTACAGTGATCGTGTGGCCGATTACCTCCAGCCCGCCCCCGCCAAACCGGCGGCCCGTCGCGGCTACGCCCTGGCCGTCGTGGTGGCCGGAGCGCTGCTGGTGTTCTGCGCCGTCCTGCCGTGGTCCGGGCTCGAGGTGCGCAGCGAGCTGATCGGCGGCGGGCTGGCCAACGACATCCGCGGCATCGACGACACGTTCGGCGTCTACACGCTGGTGGCGGGCCTGGCGGCGCTGGGCTGCGGCATCGCCGGGCTGCTCACCCGCCCCAGGGTCGCCGCCCTGGCCGCCGTCCCGGGGGCGGCGGCGGTGGCGGTGCTGGTGCTCTTCATGACCGACGGGAGCGGCGTCCGCGACCGGCTCTCCTTCGACCTGGGCCAGGTGCTGTCGGTCGGGCCGGTGATCAAGTTCGGCTGGTTCGCGGCCATGGGCTGCGCGGTGGCGGTCGTCGTGCTGTCCGTCGTAGCGCTGGTCCGCCGCCCCTGAGCTGATCAGTCGTAGAAGCCCAGGCGCCGCAGCTGCTTGGGGTCGCGCTGCCAGTCCTTGGCCACGCTGATCCGCAGGTCCAGGTAGACGCGGGTGCCGAGCAGGGCCTCGATCTGCTTGCGGGCCTTGGTGCCCACCTCGCGCAGCCGCTCGCCCTTGTGCCCGATGACGATCGCCTTCTGCGAGGGCCGCTCCACGAACAGGTGCGCGTAGATGTCCAGCAGGTCGTCACGCCCCTCCCGGGGCATCATCTCGTCGACGACCACGGCGATCGAGTGGGGCAGCTCGTCGCGTACGCCCTCCAGCGCCGCCTCCCTGATCAGCTCGCCCACCAGCACCTGCTCGGGCTCGTCGGTGAGCTGGCCGTCCTCGTAGAGCGGCGGCGACTCGGGCATGTGCTCGATCAGCACGTCGGCCAGCACGTCGAGCTGCTCGCCCGACTGCGCCGACACCGGCACGATCGCGGCGAACTCCCCCACCTGCGACACCGCCAGCAGCTGCTCCGCGATCTGCTCCTTGGACGCCAGGTCGCACTTGGTCACGACCGCCACGACCGGCGTCTTCTTCACCGCCGCGAGCTTGTCGGCGATGAACCGGTCGCCCTTGCCGATCGGCTCGTTGGCGGGCACGCAGAAGCCGATGGCGTCGACCTCGGTCAGCGTAGACAGCACCAGGCTGTCGAGCCGCTCGCCGAGCAGCGTGCGCGGCCGGTGCAGGCCCGGCGTGTCGACGATGACGAGCTGGGCGTCGGGCCGGTGCACGATGCCCCTGATGGTGCGCCTGGTCGTCTGCGGTTTGGACGAGGTGATCGCCACCTTGCTGCCGACCAGGGCGTTCATGAGCGTGGACTTGCCGACGTTCGGCCTCCCCACGAAACAGGCGAATCCGGCGCGATGGTTGTCTGGCGAAGTCACATTCTGCATTGTGGCCTATCAGCGGGCATGCGCACGCCACCAGGCGAACGCCTGGGGCGCGGCGATCGGGGTCCAGGGCGTCGTCGGCAGCTCCGAGAACTCCCGCTCGGTCACCCATCGGTAGTCGGTGATCTCGACCCCGTCCGGCTCCGGCCCGGCGGAGCCCGGGGCGATCACGCAGGCGTAGGCGGCGATGACGTAGCCGACCTGATGGCCGTTCGGGTAGACGGTGCGGAACTCGGGGCCGCCGAACACGCCGATCAGGCCGCGTACCTCGATGTCGATGCCGAGCTCCTCGCGCAGCTCCCTGACGATGGCGTCCTCGGGCCGCTCGTCAGGGTCGATGCCGCCGCCGGGCGCGGCCCAGAGGTCGCCGTCGCCGTGGCGGGCCGCCAGGAGCCTGCCCGCGTCGTCGAACACGAAGCCCGCCGCCGACGGCAGCATGAGCAGATCGGTGCCAACCTTCTCCCGCAATTTCGCCAAAAATGGCGACATCGGCATGATCAGCCCCGCAGCTTCCCGTCGGGACCGGCCACGAGCAGCGCCTTGACGCCCAGCTCCGCGGCCACGGCCTCGTCGGCGGCGCTCGGCGCGCCCTCGCTCACCAGCGCCACGGCCTCCAGGGACCGTGCGCCGCTGGAGACCGCCATGGCCACGGCCACCTGCACCGCCGACAGCGTGAGCGCGTCCAGCGCCACGTCGGTCGCCGAGTACGTACGGCCGGTCTCGTCGCGTACGGCGGCCCCTTCCGCGGACTCGTTACGCGCTCGGGCCGCCCGGGCCAGAGTGATGATCTTGCTGTCTTCAGGATCGAGTGTCACGGGAACAAGGCTACGAGAAATCCGCCAAGCGGATCGCCCCCGCAGCCTCGACCCGGCATGACAGCAGGTTTCCTGTCAGTGGGTCCCGGTCATGGAGATGACCGCGTCGACCACCTCGCTGGTACGGGCCGCGTCCACGTCGTTCATGCCCGTGTGCACGACCGAGACCAGCGTGTCGCCCACCCGCGACAGCACGACGTCCATCGCGTACGGGTAGCCGTTCAGGCGCCCGCTCAGCCGCGCGCCCACGGTCTCGTCGGCCGCGTTCTCGACCGGGAGCTCCTGCGAGCGCAGGTCGGTGCCGGAGGACGTCCGTACCTCCCGGCACGACTCCAGGGCCTCGGCCAGCGCGTCGAGGTGCTCCTCGGCCTCCCCGTCCGCGTACCGGGCCAGCCCCACCCCCGCCTGCTCCCCCAGCCCGTCACCGCGGTAGCTGACCGCCGCCTCGGCCGTCAGCGCCTGTCTCGGCGCCAGCCCCCCGACGGGCTCGAGCACGGCCTTGCAGTTGCTGTCGGCCTGCGCGAACGGCATCCGCCACGCCTGCTCGGGCCGGGCCGTGAAGCCGTCGGGCAACGGCGGCTCCTTGCTGAGCACCTCGCGCAGGTGCGCGGTGGCCTGCGCGTCGAGAGCGCTCCCCGTCCCCCCGCTGACGCAACCCCCCAGAACGCCGGCCAGCAGGGCACAGGCGATGATCTCGCGTTTCATGATTCCCCCTGGATCGCAGCCTCCCCCACCGACGAATGCGGCAATCCACCGGAGCTTCCACCAATGCGCAAAAAGGGTGCCCTCACCCGGTTTTCCGGACGAGAACACCCTTTACGCCGACCTGCGTCCCAGCCGGCTGGGCAGCCGGCCGGGACACCGTCGTTCCCCCCAGGGACATCCTCCCGCCGCGAACCCCACCCGGCGTTCGGATGCTTTCCCCTCTGACACCCACCGCACTGGATGTCGTGGTTAGAGAGTGCCCGGACAGGCTTGCAGAAGACTTGTAGAACGCTTGCGACCTTTCGTCCGCCTTCGTCCGGACCCGCCCGGAGACAGGTCAGTCGTGTTCGGCGCCGACCGGCTCGGTGTCGTCCTCCTGGGGCTTGGCACGGCGGACCACCACCGTGCTGATGCGGTTGCGGCGGCCCGCCAGGCTCTCGGCGGTGAGCATGAGCCCGGCCACCTCGGCCTGCGACCCGGCGATGGGCACCCGGCCCAGAGCGTGGGCGAGCAGCCCGCCCACGGTCTCCACGTCGTCGACCTCGATCTCCGTGTCGAACAGCTCGCCGAGCTCGTCGACCGGCATCCGGGCCGTCACCCGCATCCCGCCGTCTGACATGGGCTCGACGCGGGGCGCCTCCTGGTCGTACTCGTCGGTGATCTCGCCGACGATCTCCTCCAGCACGTCCTCGATCGTGACCAGCCCGGCGGTGCCGCCGTACTCGTCGATGACGATGGCGATGTGGATCTGGCGCGCCTGCATCTCCCGCATGAGCTGGTCGATGGGCTTGCTCTCGGGCACGTACGCGGCCGTCCGCATGATCGACTCGACCGTGTCCTCGCCCCCGCCCTCGCCGGACTCGTGGATCTTGCGGGCGATGTCCTTGAGGTAGGCGATGCCGATGACGTCGTCCTCGTTCTCGCCCACGACGGGGATGCGGGAGAACCCGCTGCGCAGCGCCAGCGACAGGGCCTGGCTGATCGACTTGCCGCGTTCGATGTGGACCATGTCGGTGCGCGGCACCATGACCTCGCGCACCAGCGTGTCACCCAGCTCGAAGACCGAGTGGATCATCTCGCGCTCGTCCGGCTCGATCACCCGGCGCTCCTCGGCCAGGTCGACCAGCTCGCGCAGCTCGGCCTCCGAGGTGAACGGCCCGTCGCGGAACCCCTTGCCGGGGGTCAGGGCGTTGCCGAGCAGGATGAGCAGCTTGGGCAGCGGGCCGAAGATGCGGGTCAGGCCGTAGACGATGGGGGCGCTGGCCAGCGCGACCGGCTCGGCGTGCTGGCGGCCCAGCGTACGCGGCATGACACCGACCACGACGTAGCTGACCACGATCATCACGACCGCGGCCCAGACGTACGCCCAGCCCTGGTCGTGCATGAGGTCGATGAACAGCAGGGTCGCGATGACCGTGGCCACCAGCTCGCAGCTCAGCCTGAGCAGCAGGAGCAGATTGAGGTAGCGGGGCGGGTCGTTGACGATGGCCTGCAGGCGCACCGCGCCCCGCCGGCCCTCACGCACATATTCCTCGGTGCGCACCCTTGAGATGCGCGTCAGTGCCGTCTCCGCGCTGGCGATCAGGCCACCGATGATCACGAGCGCGATGGCCGACAGCAACCAGGCGTTCACTGCGGGTTGCGCACCTCCTGCCACGACTCCAGGAGCCGGGCCTGCAGGCCGAACATCTCCTTGTGCTCCTCGGGCTCGGCGTGGTCGTAGCCGAGCAGGTGGAGGATGCCGTGGGTGCACAGCAGCTCCAGCTCGTCGGCCGCGCTGTGGCCCGCCTCCTTGGCCTGCCGGGCGGCCACGTGCGGGCAGAGCACGACGTCGCCGAGGAGCGCCGGGTCGGCCGGGCTCTCGGAGTCGCCGCGCGCTCCGCCGCCGGGGCGCAGCTCGTCCATCGGGAACGCCAGCACGTCGGTCGGGCCCGGCTCGCCCATCCACTTCTCGTGGAGCTCGGCCATGGCGTCCTCGTCGACCACCACGATGGACAGCTCGGCGAGCGGGTTGATGCCCATCTCGCCGAGCACGTGAGCGGCCAGGGCGGAGAGCTTCTCCTCGTCGACCTCTACGCCGGACTCGTTGTTGATCTCGATGCTCATGGTCGCCGCTTCCCCCGGTGCTGGATGCTCTTGGGCTCCTGCGCGGCCTGCGTGGCGTCGTAACGCCCGTACGCGTCCACGATCTCGCTCACCAGCTTGTGCCGGACCACGTCGGCGCTGGACAGGCGCGCGAAGTGGATGTCGGGGATGCCGTCGAGGATCTCCTGGACGACCCGCAGCCCGCTCACCGTGCCGGCGGGCAGGTCGACCTGCGTCACGTCACCGGTCACCACGATCTTGGAGTTGAATCCGAGCCGGGTGAGGAACATCTTCATCTGCTCGGCCGAGGAGTTTTGCGCCTCGTCGAGGATGATGAACGCGTCGTTGAGCGTGCGACCGCGCATGTACGCCAGCGGCGCGACCTCGATCGTGCCCGCGGCCATCAGCTTGGGGATCGAGTCGGGGTCGACCATGTCGTGCAGGGCGTCGTAGAGCGGCCGCAGGTAGGGGTCGATCTTCTCGTACAGGGTGCCGGGCAGGAAGCCCAGCCGCTCGCCGGCCTCGACGGCCGGGCGCGTCAGGATGATCCGGTTGACCCGCTTCTCCTGCAGCGCCCGCACGGCCTTGGCCATCGCGAGATAGGTCTTGCCGGTGCCGGCGGGGCCGATGCCGAACACGACCGTGTGCTTGTCGATCGCGTCGACGTAGCGCTTCTGGTTGACCGTCTTCGGCCTGATGGTGCGCCCGCGCGAGGAGAGGATGTCGAGCGACAGCACCTCGGCGGGACGGTCGGAGGTCATGCGGAGCATGGCGATGCTCCGCTCGACCGCGTCGGGGGTGAGCTCGCCGCCGCTGCGCAGGACCTCGACCAGCTCCTCGAAGAGCCGCACCACGGTGCCGCTCTCGTCGGGGCTGCCGGTGACGGTGATCTCGTTACCCCGTACGTGGATGTCGGCCCTGAAGGCACCCTCGATGACGCGTAGCAGCTCGTCGCGGGAGCCCAGGAGGCTGACCATCGGGTATTCGTCCGGAATCAGCACCTTGGCTTGAGTGCGCGAGGGAGGTGCCGTACGTCGGGATTCGTGTAGTTCGGACATGGGCAGGCCCGCGGCCTGATGCCTCCAGGTCTCTTGCGTTGTTCGTCTGAGCCCATGGTATCCGGGACCAGGCCGATTGCTCTCCCCAATATCAGCCGGGGGGCCAGGTGAGGCCGCGCCCGCCCAAGACGTGGGCGTGCACGTGGAAGACCGTCTGCCCGGCGCCCGGCCCGGTGTTGAACACCACGCGGTAGCCGCCGTCGGCCACGCCCTCCTGCACGGCCACGGCGTGGGCGGTCTTGAGCACGTCGTCGGCCAGCCCGTCGTCGGCCCTGGCGAGCTCCGCGGCGTCGCGGTGGTGCTGCTTCGGGATGACCAGCACGTGGGTCGGGGCCTGCGGGTTGACGTCGCGGAACGCCAGCGTCCTGCCGGTTTCGTAAACGATCTCGGCGGGAATCTCCTTGGCGACGATTTGACAGAAGAGGCAATCGCTCACCCGGCCACCTTATCGAGACCCCCGACGCACGGAACCCGTTGCGAATCGGTAATCAGCTGTGTCGTGCGCAGGAAGATCCACACGGTTAGGGTAAGTGTGCGACACTTCAGCAAAAAAAGAGACGATTCAGGGTCGGGCGAGCGCCACCTGGCGAGGACACGACTGGGTAATGCACCCTAAGGAACCGGGGAAACCTCAAGAACCGGAAGAGCGTAAACCCTCTGGGAAGGCCGCGCGTCCCACTGATGTGACCACCGAAACCCTTCTGGCCGACAGGTCGATGGGGGCGGTGCCGGTCGGGTGGGATGCCGACATGGCCGTGACCGCGCTCTATAGCGCGCATTTTCGGTCGTTGGTGCGTCTTGCCGTGTTGCTGGTGCGAGACATGGCAACAGCCGAGGAAGTCGTGCAGGATGCGTTCGTCGCCATCCATGGCGCCTGGCGCAGGCTGCGTGACCCCGACAAGGCACTGGCCTACCTCCGTCAATCCGTCGTCAACCGGTCCCGTTCCGTGCTGCGTCACCGCGCGGTCGTCGAGAAGTACGCTCCCAAGGGTCTGCCGGACGCCCCGAGCGCCGAGAACGGCGCGATCGGCGAGCTGGAACGCTCCGCCGTCATCGAGGCGTTACGGGCCCTGCCGACCCGACAGAGAGAAGCACTGGTTCTGCGGTACTACGGTGATCTGTCCGAAGCTGAGATAGCCCACGCGATGGGCATCAGCAAGGGCGCGGTCAAGAGCCACACCGCACGTGGCATGGCCGCCTTGCGATCCGTTCTGGAGAAAATGTCATGACCCAGCCCCCCGACGAGCGCGGAGATCTCCTGCGCCGTGCGCTCCGCGCGGAGGCGGACGCGGTCGTGCCCTCGCCGGACGGACTGGAGATCATCCGCACCCGCATCGAGCGGCGCGGCGTCCGCAATCTGTTCTGGTGGCGAGCGGGCGCGGCCGCCGCCAGCGCCCTCCTGGTGGCGGGAACGATCGTGATGGCCGTTCCCAGCCTGCGCTCGCAGATCATCGACCAGCCCGCCAAGTGGGTGGACAGCGAGACGACCTCCAAGGTGCCGTCCAACTCCTCCACCACCCGCTCCCAGGAGCCGCCGCCCAGGCAGCCGACCAGCCACGACCAGCACCCTGTGGGAATCCCCGAGATCCCCTCCAAGAGCCCGACACCCCGGCCCACGAAGAGGGCCGAATCGACCAGCCGGCCCTCGCCGACCCCCACTCCCACGACGACCGAGTGCCCGTCGCCCCTGGCCGAGCAGGCCGAGCCGCCGTCCGACTGCCCCACCGTCTCGCCGACCCCGTCGCCGTCGTCATCGGTGGAGGAGACCCTCCAGCCCACGACGTGCCCGGCCGACGAGTGCCCGCCCGACGACATCACCGACAGTCCGACCGACGTGACCAGCCCGTTGGTGGACGCCTCTCACCCGACGCCCTGAAAGGCTCTACCAGCGTCCGGTACGCGTGAGCAGCACTGAAGCCGCCGCCACCCCTGCCGTGGACGTACGCAGCACCGTGGGCCCCAGCAGCACGGACACCGCCCCTGCCGCCCGGAACCCGGCCAGTTCGTCGTCCGAGACGCCCCCTTCGGGCCCCACGACCACCACGATGTCGCCCGACGCGGGCAGCGCCACGCCGGACAGCGGCTCGGCCGCCTCCTCGTGCAGCACCAGCCCCAGCGCCGCGCCCGCCAGCAGCTTGCCGACCTGCGCGGTGGTGGCGGGCTCGGTCACCTCGGGAAGGTGGAACCTGCGGGCCTGCTTGCCCGCCTCACGAGCCGTCGAGCGCCACTTGTGCAGCCCCTTGGCGACCTTGTCGCCCTTCCACTGGGTGATGCTGCGCGAGGCGGCCCAGGGCACGATGACGTCCACACCCGCCTCGGTCATCATCTCGACGGCCAGCTCGCCCCGGTCGCCCTTGGGCAGCCCCTGGACGACGACCAGCCGCGGCCGCGGCGGCTCGACCTCGTAGCGGCGCAGCACGTCGAGCCTCAGCGCGTCCTTGAGGACCTCGCGGACGACGCACTCGGCGACCGCGCCGGCGCCGTCCGTCAGATCGATCCGCTCGCCGGCCCGAAGGCGCCGCACGGAGGCCGCGTGGCGCCCCTCGGGGCCGCCGAGCGTCAGCTCGGGCCCGTCCAGCTCCTGCGACAGGAACACCGGGACGGTCACGTCACCTGCCGTTGAAGGCGTCGCGCAGCCGCGAGAAGAAGCCCTGCTGGCCGGGGGCGAACTTGCCCGGCGGCCGCTCCTCGCCCCGCTGCTTGGCCAGCTCGCGCAGCAGCTCCTCCTGCGCGGGCTCGAGGCGGGTCGGGGTCTCGACGTTGACGTGGATCAGCAGGTCGCCGCGGCCGGACTCGTTGAGCCGCTGCACGCCCCGCCCGAACATGGTGATGACCTGGCCCGACTGCGTGCCGGGGCGGACATCGACCTCCTCCGAGCCGTCGAGCGTCTCGACCGCCAGGATGGTGCCGAGCGCGGCCGCCGTCATCGGGATCTGCACGGTGCAGTGGAGGTCGTCGCCGCGCCGCTCGAAGATCTCGTGGGCACGCTCGACGATCTCGAGGAACAGGTCTCCGGGCGGGCCGCCGCCGGGGCCGACCTCGCCCTCGCCGGCGAGCTGGATGTGGGTGCCGTCCTCGACGCCCGCGGGGATGCGGACCTTGATCGTACGGCGGGTGCGCACCCGCCCGTCGCCGGAGCACTCCTGGCAGGGGTGGCGGATGATGGAGCCGAAACCGCCGCACTGCGGGCAGGGCCGCGAGGTCATGACCTGGCCCAGGAACGAGCGGGTGACCTGGGAGATCTCGCCGCGCCCGTTGCACATGTCGCAGGTGTCGGGGTGGGTGCCGGGCGCCGTGCCGGCCCCGTGGCAGACCTCGCAGAGCACGGCCGTGTCGACGACCAGCTCACGCGTGGTGCCGAACGCCGTCTCGCGCAGGTCGAGCTCGACCCGGATGGTGGCGTTGCGTCCCCTGCGGGCACGCGAGCGCGGGCCCCTGGCGCCGGCCGCGGTGCCGAAGAACGCGTCCATGATGTCGCTGAAGGGGAAGCCCGCTCCGAAGCCGCCGGCGCCCGCGCCTGCTCCGGCGCCGCCGAAGGGGTCGCCACCCAGGTCGTACATCTGGCGCTTGTTCGGGTCGGACAGCACCTCGTAGGCCTGCGTGATCTCCTTGAACCGCTCCTGGGTCTCAGGATCGGGGTTCACGTCGGGATGCAGCTCGCGGGCAAGTCGGCGGTAAGCCTTCTTGATCTCGTCCTGACTGGCGTCACGGCGCACCCCGAGGGTGGCGTAATAGTCGCTGTTTGCCACTTATCGACCTCTTATGATGCAGCCAGGATCTGGCTGACGTAGCGTGCCACCGCGCGCACGGCTCCCATCGTCACTGGGTAGTCCATCCTCGTGGGCCCCAACACCCCGAGCCGGGCCAGTTGGTTGTCGCCTGAACCGTATCCGGTCGCGACTATGGATGTCCCCCGCAGATAGGGGTTTTCGGAGCCGATGCGCACGGTGAGCGCGGACGGTGTGTCTGCGGATGTCTCGCCGAGCAGCCTCATGAGCACGA
This sequence comes from Nonomuraea sp. NPDC004186, assembly GCF_053603495.1. Classification (NCBI taxonomy): domain Bacteria; kingdom Bacillati; phylum Actinomycetota; class Actinomycetes; order Streptosporangiales; family Streptosporangiaceae; genus Nonomuraea; species Nonomuraea sp. NPDC004186. The sequence goes on from NZ_JBSGFQ010000006.1 coordinate 163,121, forward strand.
CCTGCTCCTCCAGCGCCTCGAGCACGTCGCGCAGGCCGATCGAGAAGTCGGCGCCCGCGAGGTTGGCCGCGCCGGCGAACACGATCTTCTCGTCGTGCCGCTCGACCAGCGTCTCAAGCAGCACCGACAGGATCGTCGCCACCACCGGGCGGTCTTCGAGAGGGAGCCGCTCGGGCAGGTCGGCGACCAGCTCGGGCACGTTGCTCAGGCCGCAGCCGTCGAGGCAGGCGTTGAGGACCGCGCGCAGGTGGGCGATGCGGGTGTCCTCCACCACCTCGGGCAGCTCGATGACGCGCTGCTCGACGCGGCCGGTGTTGGTGATCAGCACGAGCATGACCCGCCGGTCGTTCAGCGGCACCAGCTCGACGTGCCTGACCGTCGAACGCGTCAGCGTCGGGTATTGCACCACCGCCACCTGCCTGGTCAGCTGCGCGAGCAGCCGGACCGTGCGGGTGACCACGTCGTCGAGGTCGACCGCACCGGCCAGGAACGTCTCGATGGCCCTGCGCTCGGCCCCGGACAGGGGCTTGACCTGCGAGAGCCGGTCGACGAACAGCCGATAGCCCTTGTCGGTCGGCACGCGGCCGGCGCTGGTGTGGGGTTGGGTGATGTAGCCCTCCTCCTCCAGCGCGGCCATGTCGTTCCTGACCGTCGCCGGGGAGACTTTCAGGTTGTGGCGCTCGGCGAGCGCCTTGGAGCCCACCGGTTCGTTGGTGGACACGTAGTCTTCGACAATGGCGCGGAGCACCGCCAGCTTCCGATCGTCGAGCACGTGCTCACCTCCTGCCTCTGACATCCGAGGAACGCAACCATCTAGCACTCTGTGTTCCTGAGTGCCAAGTGTACGGCTCTCATCCACAAGGTGCGATAACACAAGGTCGCAACCAGGCTCCTAGCTTCTTACAAGGGGCAAGTACCACACTTGCCGACATGAGCGACAACTCCCCGCCTCCGCCGTACGGGCCCCAGCCCGGCTTCCAGCCCGGGTACGGCCCACAGCCCGGCTCCCAGCCGGGTTACGGCCCTCAGCCCGGGTCCCAGCCCGGCTATGGCCCTCAGGCCGGCTCTCAGCCTGGCTACGGTCAGCCACCGCCCCAGTACGGGCCTCCGCCTCAGTACGACCCGCCACCCCAGTACGGCCCACCTCCTCAGTACGGACAGTACGGCCAACAACCCCAATTCCCCGCACGAATCGACTCGAAAGCCATCAAACCGCGACTTTGGTGGATCGGGCTCGTCTGGGGCATCGCCGTGGTCTGCACCATCGCAGGCGTCGTCCTGTTCGCCACGGGCATCGTCAGCAGCGTCAGCAACATAGCCCCCACCAGGACGTTCGCGTCCGGCGAAACCGTGACGGTGCCGATCGACCCGGCGAACAAACCCGCCGTCTACCTCTCCAGCGACACCGCCGTCCACTACGAGTGCCAGATCACCAACGGAGCCAGGCTCGCCAAGACCACGGGCACGCAGACGGTCACGGCCGGGTCCGTCAAGTGGGAGCAGATCCTCGTGATCAACGCGCCCACCAGGGGCGACTACCAGCTGTCCTGCACCACCCAGGAGCAGGCCGACGTGCGGTACGGCGTGGGCCGCGAGCTGACCTCGGCCGCGGGCGGCATCGCCGGCGGGGTGATGGCGCTCATCCTGATCCCCGGGGCGGGACTGCTCATCGCCATCGCCGGCACCATCATCGTGCTGGTCCGCCGCAGCGGCGCGCGCAAGCGCCTTGCGGTCGGCGGGTGATTTGCTACGGTCCCCGTGTGTACGAGGGCGATGTGCTGGCGGGGAATTGGCGGCGGCCGGGCAAGGGCAAGATCCCGAAAGTGCCGGCCGAGCTGGACCTCGTCGTGGAGGACGCCGACAGCGGCTTCTGCGGCGCGGTGGTGGCCTGTGACAAGGAGGCCGTCACGCTCGAAGACCGGTTCGGCAAACGCCGGCTGTTCCCGCTCGCGCCCGCCGCGTTCCTGCTGGAGGGCAAGCCCGTGACGCTGGTACGCCCGTCGGCGGCCCCGGCGGGGCCCAGGCGCAGCGCGTCGGGCTCGATCGCCGTGGAGGGGCTGCGGGCGAGGGTCGCCCGGGAGAGCCGCATCTACGTGGAGGGCGTGCACGACGCCGCCCTGGTGGAGAAGATCTGGGGCCATGACCTGCGGGTCGAGGGGGTCGTGGTCGAATACCTGGAGGGCGTGGACCATCTGCCGGCCATCGTGGCGGAGTTCGGCCCGGAGCCGGAGCGCCGGCTGGGGGTGCTGGTTGACCACCTCGTGCCCGGCTCCAAGGAGAGCAGGATCGCCGCCGAGATCACCTCGCCGGACGTGCTCGTCGTGGGGCATCCGTACATCGACATCTGGCAGGCGGTCAAGCCGTCCGTGCTGCGCATTCCCGCCTGGCCCGCGGTGCCGCGCGGAGTGCCGTGGAAAGAGGGCGTCATCGCCGCCCTGGGCTGGCGGATGGAGCCCGCGGAGGCGTGGCGGCGGATCCTCGGGGCCGTCTCCACGTACACAGACCTGGAGCCGGAACTGCTCGGCCGGGTCGAGGAACTGATCGACTTCGTTACGGAGGCATCATGAGCCAGGACCCGCCGCAACCGCCGCCGCCGGACGACGACGCCACCCGCTTCGTCCCCCCGTCGAGCATCCCGCCCAGCCAGGGCTCCGGCCCCCAGCAGCCCGGATACGGCCGGCAATCCGGGTCACAGCCTGGCGTTTACGGGCAGCAGCCCGGCTCCGAGCCCCATTACGGCCAGCCGGGGTACGGGCAGCAGCCAGGGTCCCAGCCCGGCTACGGCCAGCCGGCGTACGGTCAACCCGGCTACGGACAGCCCGGTCCCGGCCAGCCCGGCTACGGACAACCCGGTTATGGCCAACCCGGTTATGGCCAGCCCGGCTACGGCCAGCAGTCCCAGGGTTACGGCCCTCCCCCGCCTGGTTACGGCTCCGCGCCGCAGCCGCCCGGCTACGGCTACGGCTACGGCGCGCCCGGCGAGCCGTACGTCCCCGGCAGGTTCGGCCCCCGCCCGGGCACCGACGACACCACCATGGCGATGCTCTCGCACCTGCTCGGCCTGGTGGTCTCCTGGGTCGGCCCGCTGATCATCTACCTGATGAAGAAGGACGAGTCCCCCTACGTCAGGGATCAGGCGGCGGAGGCGCTCAACTTCCAGATCACGATGTTCATCGGCTACGTCATCTCGGGCATCCTGACGATCATCTTCATCGGCCTGCTCCTGCTGCCGGTCGTCTGGATCCTGTCCCTGATCTTCCACATCCAGGCCGCCATGGCCACCAACAAGGGCGAGCCGTACCGCTACCCGTTCGCCGTCCGCCTGATCACCTAGACCAGCAGATCCCTGATCAGCGCGTCGGCCAGCAGCCGCCCCTGCAGCGTGAGCACCATGAGGCCCGACCTGAACGGCCCGGGCTCCAGCAGGCCGCGCGCCAGCGCGCTCGCCACGGCCGGGCGCGCGTCCGGGGCCACCTCGGCCAGCGGGTAGCCGGACGAAAGCCGCAGCTCCAGCATCAGCCGCTCGGCCGCCCGGTCGTCGTCGCCGAGCACCTCGCGCGCGTGGGCGGGCGACGTGCCCGCCGCCAGCCGCTGGGCGTAGGCGGCCGGGTGCTTGACGTTCCACCAGCGGGTGCCGCCGACGTGGCTGTGGGCGCCGGGCCCGGCGGCCCACCAGTCGCCGCCGGTCCAGTAGAGCAGGTTGTGGCGGCAGCGGGCCCGGTCGGACGTGGCCCAGTTGGACACCTCGTACCAGTCGAACCCGGCCTGGGACAGCAGCTCGTCGGCGATCAGGTAGCGGTCGGCGGCCACGTCGTCGTCGGGCATGGGCAGCTCGCCGCGCCGGATCCTGGCCGCCAGCCTGGTGCCCTCCTCGACGATCAGCGAGTACGCCGACACGTGGTCGGGCCCGGCCTCGATCGCGGCGGCCAGCGAGGCCCGCCAGTCGTCGTCGGACTCGCCGGGCGTGCTGTAGATCAGGTCGAGGTTGACGTGCTCGAACCCGGCCTGCCTCGCCTCCTTGACGGCCGCCGCCGCCCTGCCGGGGGTGTGCCGGCGGTCGAGCACCTGGAGCACGTGCTCGGCCACGCTCTGCATGCCGAAGCTGATCCGGTTGAAGCCGCCCTGGCGGAGCTTGTCGAGGTAGGCCGGGTCGACGGACTCGGGGTTGGCCTCCGTGGTCACCTCGGCACCCGCGCTCAACCCGAACTCCGAGTCGATCGCGGCCAGGATCCTGGCCAGGTCTTCCGGGGGGAGCAGCGTGGGCGTGCCACCGCCGAAGAACACCGTCTCCACCGGCAGCTCGGCCGGGCCCAGGACGCGGCGCGCGAGGCGGATCTCCTCGACGACCGTGTCCGCGTAGTCCCGGTGCGAGGCGCCGGGGCCCAGCTCGGCGGCGGTGTAGGTGTTGAAGTCGCAGTAGCCGCAGCGGGTCACGCAGAACGGCACGTGCACGTAGAAGCCGAACGGACGCTCGCCGAGGCCCCTCAGGGCGCTGTCGGGCAGCTCGCCCGAGGTGGGCACGGGATCGCCGTCAGGCAGGGTGGATGGCACCCCTTCAGTTTGCCCGTTGTTCGAGGGTGCTATCGAACTGCAACCCCCGAGAGGTTCACTGCTGCACATGGCGGGCATCGGCATCGTGGGCGCGGGAATCTCGGGGCTGACCCTCGCTCTGCGCCTCCAGCAGCTCGGCATCGAGGCCACGCTCTACAGCGAGCGGGACGCCGGTTCCCTGCGCTCGGGGCGGCTGCCCAACACGGTGGGCAGGATGGGGCACACCCTGGCACGGGAGCGGGAGCTGGGCTGCGAGCACTACCGGGATCCCGCGTGCCTGATGGGATCCGCCGAGCTCTCGATCAAGGGGGATCCGCCGCTGGAGTTCCTGGCCAGGATCTCCGAGCCGTTCCACGCGGTCGACTTCCGGCTGCTGCTGCCCGCGTACCTGGACGACTTCACCGGCCGGGGCGGCGAGGTCGTCGTCACCGGCGCGCCGCCGGACGCGGCGCGGGTGGATCGATGGTCCCGGGAGCACGAGTTGATGGTCGTGACGGCCGGGCGGCGCTCGGTGGCGGAGCTGTTCCCGCGCGACCCGGCGCGCTCGCCGTTCGACCGGCCGCAGCGCGTCCTGACGGCCGGGTTGTACGGCGGTCTCGACCTCGGCCCCATGTTCAGCTACAACATCTCGCCCGGGTGCGGGGAGATCCTCCGCATGCCGATGATGACCAGGCACGGCGTGGTCTCCAGCGTGCTGGTCGAGGCGGTTCCCGGCGGGCCGCTGGAGCCGCTCTCGGACCTGCCCGCGGCCGAGGTCGCCGGGGAGCTGGCCGGGCTGCTCGCCGAGCACGCGCCGCGGCTGGCCGAGCGGGTGGACGGGGGCTTCGAGCTGCTGGGTGAGGACGACCTGCTGCAAGGGGCGATCACGCCGGTCGTTCGCGAGGCGGTGGCCGAGCTGCCCGGCGGGCGGATCGCGCTGGCCGTCGGCGACGCCTGGATCACCAACGACCCGCTGACCGGCCAGGGCGCGAACCTGGGTTCGGCCTGCGCCTGGATCGCGGCCGACGCCATCGCGGCGGGCGGCCCGTACGACGCCGCCTTCGGCCGCGCCACGGCGGAGCGGATGTGGGAGGCGGCGGCGCCGGTCACCGACTGGACGAACGCGTTCCTGCGGCCGCCGGCCGCGCACGTCGTGACCCTGCTGCTGGCGGCCACGAGCAGGCAGGACGTGGCGGACCTGGTCCTCGGCCTGTTCGCGAACCCGGCGTACGCGTGGGCGGTGATCTCGAGCCCCGAGGAGGTGGCGCGGATCGTTGACGGCGGCGGGCCGTCGCCCTACTTTTAGGAAAGTTTCCTATAAGTGCACCCCTCGGGAGTCGCCCCGTGAAGAAGACGATCCTCCTCGCACTCTCGCTCTTACTCGGCTGTACGGCGATCTCCGCGCCGGCCGAGGCCCGCACCGGCTTCAAACGGGTCGCGTACTTCATCCAATGGGGCGTCTACGGGCGCAACTACCACGTCAAGGACGTGGACGCCACGGGCGCCGCGGCCAAGCTCACACACCTGAACTACGCGTTCGGGTTCGTGAACGCCGGGGGCGCCTGCTACTCGGCCGACCCGTGGGCGGACTGGCAGCGGCCCGTGCCCGCGGAGCAGAGCGTGGACGGCGTGGCCGACGCTCCCGGCCAGGCCCTGAACGGCAACCTCAACCAGCTCCGCAAGCTCAAGGCCAAGCACCCGGGGCTCAAGGTGATGATCTCGCTGGGCGGCTGGACCGGTTCCAAGTACTTCTCCGACGCGGTCCTCACCGCCGAGTCCCGTGCCGCGCTGGCCCGCTCGTGCATCGACCTGTGGCTGCGCGGCAACCTGCCGGACCTCCCCGCGGGCGCCGGAGCCGGCGTGTTCGACGGGATCGACCTGGACTGGGAGTGGCCGGGCTCCTCCGGCGCCGAGGGGAACGTCGTGCGGCCGGAGGACAGGCGGAACTTCACGCTGTTCGCGGAGGAACTGCGGGCGCAGCTCACCGCCTTCTCCTCAAACGCGCAGCTCACGGCCTTCCTCCCGGCCGCGGCCGCCAAGATCGACGCCGGGTTCGAGGTGCGGCGGGTCTTCAGGGCGCTCGACTTCGCCACCGTCCAGGGGTATGACCTGCACGGGACGTGGGAGGCGCAGACCGGGCACAACGGCAACCTCCTCACCGATCGGCGGGATCCGAACCCGGTGCGGTACAGCGTGGACCAGACCGTACGCGACTACCTGTCCCGCGGGGCGCCCGGCCGCAAGATCGTGGTCGGCGTACCCGCGTACGGGCAGGGCTGGACGGGGGTCACCGGCGGCGGCGACGGCCTCTACAAGCCGGCCACCGGCCCCGCCGCCGGGAAGTGGGGGCCTGGGACGGAGGACTACAAGGACCTGGTCACCAAGCCCGGCAAGCGCTACCGGGACCTGCGGACCGGGGCCCTGTGGCTGTATGACGGGAACGAGTTCTGGTCGTACGACGATCCGGCGGTGCTGCTGCAGAAGGCGGCGTACATCCGCCTCAAGGGGCTGGGCGGCTCGATGATGTGGTCCATCGACCAAGACGACGCTCACGCCTCCCTCACCTCAGCCCTGTACTCAATCCTCCACTGACCCCACCCCAAATGGTCGGGTTAGGAGGCGGATGGGCAGCCCCGGACGGCTGCCCATCCGAGTGGCCCGGACGGACGGTTGGCCCGAACGGGCGGGCCGAACAGGCGGGCCGAACAGGCGGGCCGAACAGGCGGGCCGAACAGGCGGGCCGAACAGGCGGGCCGAACAGGCGGGCCGAACGCCCGAATAGGCGGTTACCCCAACGAGCGGGTGCCCCGATGAGCGAGCGGCCCGCCCGATGGGCAGCCCGGACGGATGGGGCAGCGCGATGGGCGAACGGATGGGTGGGCAGGTCGGGGGTTGAGCAGCGGTCGAGCGGTGGGCGGGCGGGGGATGACGGTCGGGCCGGACGAGCCGACCAGACGGACCGGACGGACGGACCGGACGGACGGACCGGACGGACGGACCGGACGGACGGACCGGACGGACGGACCGGACGGACCGGATGGACCGGATGGACCGGACGGACCGGACGGACCGGACGGACGAGCAAGCCGGACGGACGGACCGGACGGACCGGATGGACGAGCGAGCGGGACAAGCGAGCAGGCCGGACGAGCAGGCCGGACGAGCAGGCCGGACGAGCAGGCCGGACGGGCGAGCAGGCCGGACGGGCGAGCAGGCCGGACGGGCGAGCAGGCGGTCTAAGATCGTTGGCCGCTGAAAAGGCGCTCGGCCATGCGGTCCCACTCGGCGTCGTGCCCGGGAACGGCCAGGATGCGGCGCAGCGCCTCCTCATCCCCGTGCCGAGCCCGGAACCAGTCGCCCACCGTCACCCCGACCTCGGGCCGCGAGACGACCTCCACCTCGTCCCCGGCGCCAAGCTCCCCGAGTGAGACCACCCGCAGGTAGGCCCCAGGCCGCCCCGCCGCCGTGAACCGCTTGACCCACCCCGGCTCGTCCATCCAGTTGCGGAACACCACACACGGAATCCGGGGCCCGCTCACCTCCAGCAAGGCGCTGCCCACCCGCCACCGCTCGCCGATCACAGCCCCCGTGACGTCGAGGCCGGACGTGGTGAGGTTCTCGCCGAACTGCCCGTTACGCAGCTCCCGCCCGAGCTCCCCCTCCCACCAGTCATAGTCCGACCTTGCGTACGAGTAGACGGCTTGGTCGGGCGAGCCGTGATGCTTCTTGTCGGCCCGCTCGTCACCCGCGAGCCCGTTGGCCAGTACGGCCACCCGGTGCGTGACCGCCCGCTTGTCGATCGCCGTACGCCCCAGCTTCCCCGCCCACTCAGCCTCGACCGATTGGCCCACATTTACGGAGATAACGCCCATGCTTGGACGGTAACCGAGAGCCTGCTCCCCCAGCGACCCGATTACCTCTCACCTCGATCTCCACCCCAGGGTGGAGATCCGCGCACTCAACCCTCGGGCCGATCCGGTACGCCGTGCCGATCCCTACGGTCAAACCCGTGGAACCCATACTGATCTCTCTCCTCGTCCCCCTCGCCGTGGTGTTCGTGGTCTACCGCCAGATGCAGACCCGTCCCACCGCCAAGCGGGGCATCCTCTACACCGCCGCCTTCATGATCATCGTCGGTATCGCATCCGGCGGGGTCATCGATCCCCGGCACCTCGCGCTCAGTCTCGGCCTGGCCCTGGTGGAGGCCGTCGTCGCCGTCGTCCTGGGCGTATGGCGGGGGACAACCGTACGGGTGTGGTTGGACGACTCCGGCGTCTCCTGGTCGAAGGCCACAGCCTGGACCATGCTGGTGTGGCTGGCCTCGGTCGCCATCCGCGTCGGCCTGTACTTCGCCGGAGGCGCCCTCGGCCTCGATCTCTCCAGCGGCGGGATCATGCTGTTCATCGGCCTCACCATCGGCGCCCAGTCGTACGTCGTCGCCCGGAGAGGGCGTGCGCTTTCGAGCATGGACAGGCGACCGGATACCGTCGTGGGGTGATGCGTGCGCCGTACGGAATCGCCCTCGCGCTGCAGCTCGGGGTGATCGCGCTGCTGATCGCGGCCCAGATGGGAGCAACCCCCGCGCCGGGCCTGACCGGCATCGGACTGGCGGTCACCCTCCTGACCGCCGGACTGGGCCTCACCCTGCTCACCACCCTGTTCCTGTCACTACGCGACCGCCACACCCACCCCCACCCCACCCACCGAGAGGCCCCACGGCAAGACTCATGGGCGGCCCTGACGGAAGCTCGACAGGAGGTCCCGCTGGAAACCCACCGGGAGGCCCTGCGGGAAGTCTCACGGGCGGCCCGGCAGGAGGGCCGACTGGAGGCGCTGCCCGAGGACCGACTGGAGGCGCCGCCCGAGGGCCAGCGGAAGGTCCGGCAGGAGAGGCGGCCCGAGGGCCAGCCGGAGGTCCGGTCCGAAGGCCAGTGGGAGGTCCGGCGGGCAGGGGGCTCGCCGACGCAGCCGTCAGCGCCGGCCAGCCCATCGCAGCCAGAAGCGCCGGTGCCGGTGCCGGTGCCGGTGCCGGTGCCGGGCAGCCCACCAGAGCCGTCCGCGCCAGACAGCCCGACGGACCCAGGAGCGCTGGCACCGGGCAACCGACCACAACCGGAAGCCCCGGCGCCAAGCAACCTACTGCAGTCCGCATCACCCGCGCTGGGCAACCGACGGCAGCCCGAGGCCTCGACGCCAGGCAGCCGACCGCAGCCAGAGCTCTCAGCGTCAAGCAGCCCGACGCCGTCAGTGCCAGCAGCACCCGGCGATCCGACACCGTCGGGGTCACCAGCACCCGGCGCTCCGACGCCGTCGGGGTCACCAGCACCCGGCGCTCCGACGCCATCGAGGCCAACAGCACCCGACAACCCGATGCCGTCGGGGTCGCCGACGCCCGACGGCCCGATGTCCTCAGGACCCCCTGAGTCAAGCAGGCTGAGGATGCCGGGTGGTGGCCTGGTGGGGGCCGAAGCGGAGGCGGGGTCAGGGTTGACGGCGGGGCCGGGGTTGGCGGCGAAGTCAGGGTTGGGGGATTTGCGGGCCTTGCGGGTTTTCGGGGTGCCTGTCGCGCTGATCGCAGTCGCCCTTGCCGTGGTCCTCTCCATCGCCCTCAGCACCCTGACCGACGGCGGCGCCGCGATCGGGGCTCTGCTCATCTCCGTCAGCCTGGCCGTCACCCGCTTCACCCTGCGCCAGGCGCTGCCCATCGGCCTGCTGGCCGTCGGGGGCCTGGTCGTGGCGGGTGCGATCGTCGGCAACCCGGCCCGGGACCTCCCCCTCATCCTCAGCACCTGCCTGATCTTCCTGATCTCGTACGCGGCCAGGCAGCGCAAGGCCACCAGGGCCGCGGAGGCGCGAGAGGCCGTGCTCGCGGAACGGGCCAGGATCTCCAGGGAGATCCACGACATCCTCGCCCACTCCCTCTCGGCCCAGCTCGTCCATCTGGAGGGCGCCAAGTTGCTGCTGCGCGCGGAGCGCACGGCCGAAGCGCTCGACCGGGTCACCCGGGCCCGCGACCTGGCCAAGTCGGGGCTCGATGAGGCCAGGCGCGCGGTGCAGGCGCTGCGCGAGGACCCGCCCGCGCTCCCCGTGGCGCTGCGCACGCTGGCGGACGACTTCGAGGGCGCCGCCCACCAGGCCTGCACGCTGCGTGTCTCCGGCCCCGAGCGCCGCCTGCCGCCCGAGACGGAGCTCGCCCTGGTGCGCACCGCCCAGGAAGCCCTCACGAACGTACGCCGCCACGCCCCCGGCAGCCCGGCCACGGTCGAGCTCGCGTTCGACCGGCTCTGGTGCGAGCTGCGCATCACCAACCCGGCCTCCGCCGAGAAGGGCTCGCCCGGGGGCGGCTACGGCCTCGTGGGCATGCGCGAACGGGCCGAACTGCTCGGCGGGACACTGTCGGCAGGCGAACACGACGGCGGCTTCCAGGTGCGCCTGAAGGTGCCGGCATGACCGGGGACGCCCGGATGACCAGGGTCATCGTGGTGGACGACCAGGCCGTGGTGCGCGAGGGCCTGGTGCTGCTGCTCGGGCTGCTGCCGGACATCGAGGTGGTCGGCTCGGCCGGGGACGGCGAGGCGGCGCTGCGGCTGGTCGAGGAGCGGCGGCCCGACGTGGTGCTCATGGACCTGCGCATGCCGCGCATGGACGGTGTGGAGGCCACCGGCCGCATCCGCGCCGGGTTTCCGGACACCCAGGTCGTGGTGCTCACCACGTACTCCGACGACGAGTCCGTCTTCGCGGCGCTGCGAGCGGGCGCGCGCGGCTTCCTCACCAAGGACGCGGACGCCGACGACATCGCCAGGGCCGTCGCCACGGTGAAGCGCGGCGACGCCCAACTCGACCCCACCGTCCAGCGCCGCCTCCTGGACACCATGTCGGCGCCCACGAGGCAGACCCCGGCCACAACCGGAACCATCCCTCCTCCTGGAATCGTCCGTGACGGCCTCCCCGACGGGCTGACCCCGCGCGAGGGCGAGGTGCTGGCTCTCATCGCCGACGGCCTCTCGAACACCGAGATCGCCGGCCGCCTCTACATCTCGGAGGCCACCGTCAAGACCCACATCAACAACCTCTTCGCCAAGGCGGGCCTGCGGGACCGAGCCCAGGCCGTCTCCTACGCCTTCCGGCACGGGGTGGCGCGCCCGCAGTGAGCCCGGCCGATCAGGCGCGCCTGAGCTGGGACTCGCCGTCGAACCCGGCCAGTTGTAACAACGTCTCCAACGCCGCCTGCCTGGTCTCCTCGACCGAGTCACCCCGTTCGCCGAAACACTCCGCCGCCACGTCGAGCAGAGCCGCCACCACGACCGCGTCGGGATAGGGCACGTCGACGAGCACGGTGCCGTCGCCTCCCTCCTCTCCCGAAACCAGGTGGAGCCTCAGCAGCCGTCGAGCCTCCTCAGCCACAGCCACCCCCAACACGGCGGCACGCTCGAATCGCTCAGAAGCAATCACGTCACCCTCCAGTCGCACTGGTGTTCGGAATAGAAGGTAGGCGATGGCACCGACAGAAAATCGTCGCCATCGCCTGTGCGATCGGCTGGCTAGGCTCGGATCCGTGTACGACTCGATCATCAGCGTTCACGGCCTCACGGTCGAACTCGGCGGCAACCCCGTGCTGCGAGACATGGAGCTGACCGTGTCACCGGGCGAGATCGTGGCGGTCGTCGGCCCGAACGGGAGCGGCAAGTCGACCCTCCTGCGCTGCCTGGCCGGGCTCCAGCCCGCGACCTCCGGCGAGGTCAGGGTGTTCGGGGAGCCGCCGGCCGACGACGCCGCCTTCTGGCGCCGGGTGGCGATGCTCGGCGACGAGCCCGCCTGGTATCCGGGGCTCACCGCCCGCGAGCACCTGGAGCTCATGGGGGCCGTGCACGCCGAGGCCCGTATGGGGGTGGAGGCGGCGCTGGAGGTGTTCGCGCTGGTGGAGCGGGCGGACGCGCCGCCGCTGAACCTGTCCACCGGGCAGCGCCAGCGCCTCTCCCTGGCCTCCGCGCTGCTCAGGCCGAGCACGTTGCTGCTGCTCGACGAGCCGGAACGCGGCCTGGACGCCGGTTTCCGGGCCCGGCTGGCCGATCTGCTCGAGGAGTACGCGGGCGAGGGAGGCACCGTGGTGATGGCCACGCATGATCACGACCTGGCCGGGCGCGCCCGCCAGGTCTCACCGTCAGGGGTGGACGCGTGAGCGGAGCCGACGCGCCTCCTGGGGGTGGACGCGTGAGCGGAGCCGACGCGCCTCCTGGGGGTGGACGCGTGAGCGAGGCCGCAGGCAGTGTGCGGGCGGTGCGGGCGTATCTCCGCTCGCGTGGCCCGGCCCGCGGTGGCCTGCTCGATCGGTACGTCGCCGGGTTCGGGCTGGCGATGCTCGCCGCCGTGCTCGGCCACCCGCTCACCACCGTGCTCCAAGGGCTGGCCGGAACGGCTGATCCCGCCCGCGTGAGCGCGGGTGTGGCCCTGCTCGCGCTGGCGCTGGCCGGTTTCCTGGCCGCGGCCCGCGCGGCGGGACCCGTGATGCTGTCCGCCGCCGACGCCTCCTGGCTGCTGCCCTCGCCGCTGAACCGGCGGCACCTGCTCGGACGCACCGCCCGGGTGCTGTTCACGGTGGCGGTGGCGGCCGGGCTGCTGCTCGGGCTGGGGCTGGTCGCCGTGCTGGGCGCCCCCGACCAGCTCGTGTGGCGCCTGCTCGGCGCCATGGTGCTGGGCGTCTCGGCGACCGCGGGCGGGATGGCCCTGGCGGTGCTCGGTCAGGCGTCCCAGTCGTGGCAGGTCTGGGTGACGTCCGCGACGGTCGCGCTGCTGGTGGCCGCCGTCGTGACCGTCAGCGGGCAGCTGCGAACGGTGCTCGCCGTCGCCGCGAGCGCTCCCTTGTCGGCGGTCGCCGTCACCGCGGCCGTCGCGGCGGCCTCCTCCGCCCTGCTGGCACGCCACGCGTGGACGTCGCTCGACCGGATCCCCACCCGTACTCTCGTCACCGCCTCTACCCGGGCGGGACGCGTCGCGAACGCGGCCGTCGGCCTCGACCCCGATGCGCTCACCTGGATAGCGGAGGACAACCACTGGCGGGCCAGGAAGCTCAGCTCGCGGCGGTGGCCGGCGCTGCCCGCGCCTCTCGCGCTGGCCTGGCACGACTGGCGCCGGGTGGGCCGCAGGCCGGGGCGCCTGGGGGCCATGTTCGCGATGTCCGCGTTGCCCGCCGTGCTGGCGCAGGCGGGCGGCGCTCCGGTGACGCTCGGGGCGGCCGTGCTGGCGGGTTCGCTGGCCGTGGCGGCGGTGAGCGTGTCGGGGGCGCGCAGGGACGGCGACAATCCGGCCCTGTCCAGGCTGCTCGGCGTGGACCGCCGCCAGGCGCTCGCGGCCCGCGCGGTGCTGCCCATGCTGCTGAGCGGTGCGTGGGCGACCCTGGGGCTGGCCGCCCTGAGCGCGGGCGGCGCGCTGCCGGGGGTGTGGTGGCTGTTCGGGCCACTGGCGGCCCCCGCGCTGGCCGCGGCCGCGCTGCGGATGGCCAGGAGGAGTCCGGTCGACCACTCCATGCCGATCATCGACACCCCGGGCGGCGCGATCCCGACCGGGCCGCTGCGCTGGGCGCTCACCGGGGTGGACCTGGCGGTGCTCGGGTGCCTGCCCGCCGTTGCCGCGCTGCTGTCCCCGCCGGGCCCGCTGGGCGGCTTCCTGGCGGCTCAGGCCGTCGCGGGCGCTCTGGTGCTGGTGGGGTACGTGGTCCGCAACCGCGGGTAGGACGCTCAGGCCACGTACACGACGCTCTCGACGCCCCCGTACGGGATCGTCCGGTCCCTGCGCATGCCCGCCCGCTCCGCCACCTTCAGCGACGCCAGGTTGTCGGGCTGGATGACCGCGACGACGGTCCCGAGCCCCTTGCCGACCCGCAGGGCCGCCTCCACGAGCTCTCCCGCGTACCCGTGGCCCCAGGCGGACGGCCGGAACCGGTAGTAAAGGTTCAGCACCTCGTCCCCGCCGACGATCGCGCGGCGCAGCCCCCCGAACCCGATCACCTCCGACCCGCCGATCGCGCGCACGGCCCAGTAGCCGATGCCGCGCTCGGCCCAGTCGGCGAGCCACAGGTCCAGCATGGCGCGGCTGGACACCAGGTCAACGCTGGGGCCCCCGGGGTTGTACACGTTGGTACGGGGGTCGGAGTGAAGCTCATGGACAGCGGTCAGATCGTCGAGCGTGACCCGCGAAAGGACCATGCGCGCGGTTTGCACCACTTCCATGCTTTCAGGGTAGTCGCCTACCCCGAATGCCCTACTTCTTCTTGTCGGTGGACGACTCGGTGGACAGCGCGGCGACGAAGGCCTCCTGGGGCACCTCCACGCGCCCGACCATCTTCATCCGCTTCTTGCCTTCCTTCTGCTTCTCCAGCAGCTTCCGCTTACGGGAGATGTCACCGCCGTAGCACTTGGCCAGGACGTCCTTGCGGATGGCGCGGATGTTCTCGCGGGCGATGACCCGGGCCCCGATGGCGGCCTGGATCGGCACCTCGAACTGCTGCCTGGGGATCAGCTCGCGCAGCTTCTTCGCCATGTCGACACCGTACGTGTAGGCCTTGTCCTTGTGGACGATGGCGCTGAACGCGTCGACCGGCTCACCCTGCAGCAGGATGTCCACCTTGACCAGGTCGGCCTCCTGCTCGCCGGCGGGCTCGTAGTCGAGCGAGGCGTAGCCACGGGTGCGCGACTTGAGCTGGTCGAAGAAGTCGAAGATGATCTCGCCCAGCGGCAGCGTGTAGCGGATCTCGACCCGGTCCTCCGAGAGGTAGTCCATGCCGAGGAGCTGGCCGCGCCGCCCCTGGCAGATCTCCATGATCGCCCCGATGAACTCGGACGGCGCCAGGATCGTCGACTTGGTGACCGGCTCGTAGACCTGCGCGATCTTCCCACCCGTGGGGAACTCCGACGGGTTGGTGACGGTGAGCTCCTTGCCGTCCTCCATGACCACGCGGTAGACCACGTTGGGCGCCGTGGAGATCAGCGACAGGCCGAACTCGCGCTCCAGCCGCTCCCGCACGATCTCCATGTGCAGCAGCCCCAGGAACCCGACCCGGAACCCGAACCCGAGCGCCGCCGACGTCTCCGGCTCGTAGACCAGCGCAGCGTCGTTGAGCTGCAGCTTGTCGAGGGCCTCGCGCAGCTCGGGGTATTCGTCGCCGTCGATCGGATAGAGCCCTGAGAACACCATCGGCTTGGGGTGCTCGTAGCCCGCCAGCATCTCCTGGGCCGGCTTGACCGACGAGGTGACCGTGTCACCCACGCGCGACTGGCGCACGTCCTTGACGCCGGTGATCAGGTAGCCCACCTCGCCGACGCCCAGCCCCCGCTCGGAGACCTTGGGCTCGGGCGAGATGACGCCGATCTCGAGCGTCTCGTGGGTGGCGGCGGTGGACATCATGAGGATGCGCTCGCGCTTGCTCAGGTGGCCGTCCACGACCCGCACGTACGTGACGACGCCGCGGTAGGTGTCGTAGACGGAGTCGAAGATCAGCGCCCGGGCCGCCGCGTCGGCGTTGCCCACGGGGGCGGGAATCTCGCGGACCACGTGGTCGAGCAGCTCGCGGACGCCCTCGCCGGTCTTGCCGGACACCCGGAGCACGTCGGACGGGTCGCAGCCGATCAGCCCCGCCAGCTCCTCGGCGAACTTCTCCGGCTGCGCCGCCGGCAGGTCGATCTTGTTGAGGACGGGGATGATGTGCAGGTCGGCGTTCATGGCCAGGTAGAGGTTGGCCAGCGTCTGCGCCTCGATGCCCTGGGCCGCGTCGACCAGCAGGATCGCGCCCTCGCACGCCTGCAGCGACCTGGACACCTCATAGGTGAAGTCGACGTGGCCGGGCGTGTCGATCATGTTGAGCACGTGACCGTCCCACGGCAGCCGCACGGCCTGCGACTTGATCGTGATGCCCCGTTCGCGCTCGATGTCCATCCTGTCGAGGTATTGAGCGCGCATGGAGCGGTCGTCGACCACGCCGGTGATCTGCAGCATCCGGTCGGCAAGGGTTGACTTGCCATGGTCGATGTGCGCGATGATGCAGAAGTTGCGGATCAACGCGGGGTCGGTCTGGCCAGGCTGAGTGCGCACCGAAGTCCGTTTCGACAGGGTTGAGGTCAAGCAGTCTTTCATGGTGACATGCCCGGGTGACTGCCCGAACCGTCATCCGCCGCGGCCTGCGCCTGCTCACGCTTGCCTTGGCCATCGTGGTCGCGCTGGTCGGCCTCCTCGCCGCCGCGCTCCGCCTCCAGTTTACCGGTGCACCGGCGGCCTGGGCGAAGAGCACGGGCAACGACGCGCTCTGGCTGGGCCACGCGTGGGTGGACGGCCGCCGCACGGAGCGCGACGTCGAGCAGCTGGCGGTACGGCTGCGCGCCACGGGGATCAAGGACGTGTACGTCCACTCCGGCCCTTTCAACTGGGACGGCACCCTAAGCCCAGACAAATACCCCAACGCCGGAAATTTCGTGAAGTGGTTACGCGAGCGCCTCCCCGCGGTCCGCATCTCCGCCTGGCTCGGCCAGTCCGTCAAGAACGGCCTCGACCTCGACGACCCCAGGTCCCGCGAGAACGTCCTGTCCGGCGTCGCCGCCATCATGAAACAGGGCTACGACGGCATCCACTACAACTTCGAGCCGATCGGCGACGGCGACACCGAGTTTCTGGAGCTGCTGGAACGCACCCGCCGGCACACCGGCCTGCTGTCCACCTCCACCCCGCAGATCGAGCCGTACCCGGGCCTGCGCCTGACCGCCAGGGCTTTGCTGTCGCACGACAAGTACTGGTCCCAGGGCTACTTCAAGCAGGTCGTGGACCGCGTGGACCAGGTCGCCGTCATGACGTACGACTCCTTCACCCCCCTGCAGTCCCTCTACGGCGGCCACGTCGCCCGCCAGGCCGGGCTGGCCCTGGACCTGGTGCCCGCCGACAAGGCCCTCTACATCGGCGCTCCGGCCTACCACGACCACGGCGTGCCCTGGCTCGACAACGCCGAGAGCGTCGCCATGGCCGCCGAGGGCGCCCGGCTCGCGCTGTCGGAGCACGGCCGCCGCGAGCGCTTCGGCCTGGCCCTCTACGTGGACTTCGCCGCCACGGAGGAGGACTGGCACGAGTACGCCACACGGTGGATGATCGGCTAATGTAGGGTTTCCGCGCCGAGCGAGCGCCGAGCATCCGAAACGCCGATGCTCAAGTACGCGTTGATTTGAGAGCCAACCTGAGTTATTGGTATCCTGTTCAACTGCGTGTGGCGCGCCCTCTCTCGAGCCCGCGCGCCCCATCCATCACTCAGACTTTCACCGAGGCTTCTTCGTGGCGAACATCAAGTCCCAGATCAAGCGCAACAAGCAGAACGAGAAGGCTCGCCTGCGTAACAAGGCGGTCAAGTCCTCTCTGAAGACGGCCGTCCGCAAGTTCCGCGAGGCCGCCGAGCAGGGCGACACCGAGCAGGCCGCCGTGCTGCAGCGGGCCGCTGCCCGCCAGCTCGACAAGGCCGTCAGCAAGGGCGTCATCCACAAGAACCAGGCCGCCAACCGCAAGTCCGCGATCGCCAAGCAGGCCGCGGCGCTGGCCGCCGCCAAGTAGGTCGGCCGCCAGGCAGAACGCCTGGCACAGGAAACGCCGCACTCCCTCCGCGGGTGCGGCGTTCTCGTTTTCGCACCCTTTTGTCACAGTTTCGATATCACACGCCCGTATCGGGTGCGTCACCGTTCCAAAGATCGCCTTGCCCCGCCGCCCGAACCTGCCCGAAGGTGCACTAAAACGGGGCGAAGGGGGACACATGCGGGGGCCGTTGGTCGTCAAACGTGCGCTCAGCGAGCCGCTGCTCCTCCTGGCCGCCTTCGGCTCGATCCTCCTGGCCACGACCACGCTGGTCGCGCTGACCATGTACGCCTCCTCCATCGCGGACGCCGGTGTCCGCAGGACGATGGAGACGGCCTCGTACCGCCAGACCGCCGCCACCGTCAGCGCCCCCGTGACGGCCGAGACGTTCCCGAAGTTCGACCGGTCGGTACGCGCCGAGTTCGCCAGGGCCTACGCACGCCCGCCCGCCGTCACCACCAGCTTCCGCTCCGACTCCTACGTCATGCCGGGCCAGGACGCCCAGGAGCGGCCCGAGCTGCTCAGGTTCGGCAGTTACGACGGGCTCGACCAGCACGCCAGGCTCGTCTCGGGCTCCTGGCCGCGCGCCGGCGGGGACCGGGTGGAGGCCGCGATCTCGCTGTCGGCGGCCTCGGCGACCGGGCTGAAGGCGGGGCAGGAGTTCACCACGAAGGGCCGCCTCGACCCGCGGCCGGTCACGGTCCGCGTCGTGGGCGTGTTCCAGCTCAACGACCCGTTCGGCGAGCGGTGGGCGGGTGAGCAGCTGCTCAGCCGGGGTGTGGAGCGCGGCGAGTTCACCACGTACGGGCCGCTGATGGTGCCGCGCGAGACGTTCGTCGCCCGCTTCGCCACCAGCGTGAACGCGACCTGGACCGCCGTACCCGACCTGCGCACGCTCACCCCCGCCCAGCTGCGCCCGCTGGCCGGAGCGATCGACCGGCTGGGCGAGCGGCTGAAGGCGGACGGCTGCGGCAGTTGCGTGGCCGCCAGCCGCCTGCCCGAGATCCTGACCCAGCTCGACACCGCGTCCCTGGTGGCGCGCTCCACGATGCTGATCCCGGTGCTGCAGCTGCTGTTGCTGGCCGCGTACGCGCTGATGCTCACCGCCCGCCTGCTCGCCGACCACCGCCGCATGGAGGTGGCGCTGCTGCGCTCGCGCGGCGCGGGCACGGTGCGGCTGGCCGCGCTGGCGGGCGGCGAGGCGCTGCTGGTGGCGGTGCCGTGCGCGGTGGTCGCGCCGTTCCTGGGCCCGCCGCTGCTCGCGCTGGTCAACCTGCTGCCCTGGATCAGGGCCTCAGGGGTACGGCTGGCGCCCTCGGCCGATCTGGGCACGTTCCTCGTGTCGTTCGGCGTGGCCCTGGCCGCGGCCGTCCTGCTGGTGCTGCCGGCGCTGGCGGGCGCGCGGCGCACGTACGTGGAGGAGCAGGCGGCGCGCGGGCGCGGCGGCGGGCGCGGGCTGATCGAGCGGGCGGGCGCCGACCTGGCGCTGCTGGTCGTGGCCGGGCTGGCGATCTGGCAGCTCCAGCGCTACGGCGCGCCGGTGACCGCGACTGCCGCGGGCGGGCTCGGCATCGACCCGCTGATCATCTCCGGGCCGGCCCTGGCCCTGCTCACGGGCGGCATGCTGGGGCTGCGGCTGGTGCCGCGCGTCTCGAAGCTGGCCGAGCGGGTGACGTCCAGGCGGCCGGCACTCGCCCCGGCGCTGGGGGCCTGGCAGGTGAGCAGGCGGCCGCTCAAGTACGCGGGCCCGGCGCTGCTGCTGACCATGGCCATCGCGATCGGCATCGTGTCCATGGCCACCGCGTCCACCTGGCGGGCCTCGCAGGTCGACCAGGCCCGCCACCAGGCCGGGGCCGACCTGCGGCTGTCCGGTCCCCCTGACGGGCCGGAGCTGGGGGCGCTCGGGCGCGGGACGGCGTTCACCGCGCTGCCCGGGGTCACGGCGTACTCGCCGGGATTTCGCGGTCAGACCGAGGTGAGCGGCGAGAGCGCGCTGCTGCTCGGCCTGGACGCGGGCAAGCTCGGCGAGCTGTTCCACCTGCGTGCCGACCTGTCCGCGCAACCGGTCGGGGAGATGTCGCGGGCGCTGGTGGGAGACCGGGCGGGCAAGCTGGACCTTCCCGGGCAGCCGTCGGCGCTCACGCTGCGGGCGGAGGCGGACGGCGAGCTGCCGCTGCGGCTGGTGCTCTCCGACGCGCTCGGCGTGTGGCGCGACGTGTCGCTCGGCGTGCTGCGCAAGGGTGAGAACCGGATCGACGTCGACCTCCGGGCGCTGGCCGGGCGTACCGGGAAGATCACGTACCCGCTGTCGCTGCGCGGCCTCGTCGCGGGCACCCCCCAGAGCCCCGCGAACCTGACCCTGACCGGCCTCAGCGCCGACGGCCGCGAGGTGGCGACGCCGCCGGTGTCCATGAAGGTGACGCGGCCCGCGGCCGCCGGCCTCGCGCCGCTGCCGAAGCCCGGACCGCTGCCGGTGGTGCTCACCGCCGACCTGGCCGCCTCGCTCAAGCTGGCCGCCGGCCAGGTCGGGCCGGCCAGCATCGACCGCAGGGTGCTCCAGGTGAAGGTGGTGGGCGTCGTGGACAGCATGCCGACCACCCCCGCGGGGCAGAAGGCCGTGCTCGCCGACTGGGGGACGCTGCAGACGTACGAGCTGGCCGCGGCGCAGCTGCCCAGGCCCGCCACCGAATGGTGGCTCGGGGCCGGTGACACCGCGCCCGCGGTGAAGGCGCTCCAGACGCGGCCCGAATGGGACGTGACCGCGCTCGACCAGCGCAGGCTGGCGGCCGAGCTGCGGGACGACCCCCTGGCCAGCGGGTTGCAGGGGGCGCTGATGCTCGGGTTCGCGGCGGCGCTGGTCTTCGCGACGCTCGGTTTCCTGGTGAACGCGACCGTCGCGGCCCGGGAGCGCATGGGCGAGTTCGCGATCCTGCGGGCGCTCGGGGTGAGCTCCCGGCAGGTGTTCGGGGTGCTGGCGGTCGAGCAGGCCTTCGTCATCGGGCTGTCGCTCGTCGCGGGCACCGGGCTCGCCGTGGTCGTCGGCGCGCTGGTCGTGCCGCACATCGTCCTGACCGGGCAGGCCTCGGCCGTCACCCCCGGCGTGGTGCTCGACATCCCGTGGGCGGCCACCGCGGCGATGCTGGCGCTGGTGGCCGCGGTGCTGATTGCCATCGTGGCCGGGCTGGCCCGCCGCCTGCGCGGGCAAAACGGGCAACTCGTGGAGGAACGGTGAGGATCGCCCTGCTCGCCCGCGTGCACCTGGGCGCGATGGCCGTGCTCTTCGTGCTGGCGCTGAGCGCCTGCCTGCTGGTCGCGGGGCTGCCCAGGGCGATGCAGGCGTCGTTCGACGAGGCGCTGCGCCGTTCGCTGGTCGCCGCCCCCGCGGTGCAGGCCGACCTGACGGTGTCCGTGGAGTCGCGTTCGTCCGAGGAAGACCTGCACGAACGCGGCCAGTTCGACGCCCGCGACCGCCGCTGGCGCCAGATCCTGCCGCCGGCGCTGCGCCCGCTGGCGGTCGGCGCGGGCCACATGAGCGCCAAGACCACCTTGACGCCCGTGACCGGGACCCGCGGCCATACCCACATGAACCTGGGCTGGCTCTCCGACGCGGACCGGCGCGTGGACTGGGTCCAGGGGCGGGCGCCCGGCAAGCCCTCGACCATGCGGTACGAGGGCGCGACGATCCCGGTCTTCGAGGTGGGGATCGTCGCGGAGGCCCTGCCCGAGCTGGGCTACAAGGTGGGCCAGACCAAGATGGTCGGCGAGAACGACTACGCCGCCCTGAAGATCGTCGGCGCCTTCAAGGCCAAGGACCCCCGTGACCGCTACTGGTCCCACAACGTCGACCTCCTGCAGGTCCTCAAGACGGAGACGCCGGGCAGCGACGAGTTCGAGAAGCACGTCACGACGCTGATCCCCGACGAGGGACTGACCGTGCTCAGCGGCGAGGGACGCAACCTGTCCTACCACTGGGTCCTGCCGATCGACGCCCGTGGCGCGAGCGCGCTGGCCGCGCCCGACCTCCAGGCGGCGGTCGCCGAGTTCGGGCGGGTGGCCGCGCTCCAGTCGACGGCCAGCCCGTACCACCTGGACACTGGGCTCTCCAAGCTGCTCGGCGACTTCCTCGCCGAGGTGGCCACCGCGCAGACCGTGATGTACCTGGTGCTCGGCGGGCTGCTGGCGGTGGCGCTCGGCGTGATCGCGCTGGTCGTGCTGCTGCTGGGCAACCGGCTCGATCACACGCTGTCCCTGGCGCGGGCGCGGGGCGGGTCGCTGCGGCAGGTGGCCGGGACGGGGGCGCTGCTGACCGGCGTCGCGGTGCTGCCCGCCGCGCTGGCCGGGTACGGGCTGTCGTTCCTGGTGCCCGGGCCCGCGCTGCCCATCGTGCACCTGGGGCCCTTGGTCGTGGTCGTGGCGGCCGTCGGGTTCGCCGGGGTACGGCTGGCCCTGGCCCATCGGACGCCGCTGCACGAGCGCCGCGACGACGTGTCCGCCGGTCGGCCCTCCGCCCGGCGGGTCACGCTGGAGGTGCTGGTCGTGGTGCTCGCGCTGGTCGGCGCGTACCTGCTGCGGGCCCGTGGCGCCTCGCAGGATCCGTTCCTGCTCCTGGTGCCCGTCGGGCTGACGCTGGCGGCGGCGTTGATCACCTTGCGCTGCTATCCGTACCCCTTGCGGCTGTTCGTACGGCTGGCCGCGCGCGGGCGGGCGGCCGTGCCGTTCCTGGGGCTGACCAGGGCGGCCAGGGCGCGCTCCGCCGGCGTGCTGCCCGTGCTGATCCTGCTGCCCGCGCTGGGCGTGTCGGTGTTCGCCGCGGTGATCTCCGGCGAGATCGCGGACACGCAGCGGCTGGCGTCCTGGCAGCAGGTGGGCGCGCCGATCAAGGTGACGTCGGACTTCGAGATCCCCGCCGCCTCGATCGACCGCGTGCGGGCGACGCCCGGCGTCGAGCAGGTGCTGATCGCGCAGACCGGGCGGGTGCAGGTCGGGTACGGCGCGGAGCGGGCCGAGGCGCTCGCCGTGGACGTGGCGCAGTGGCGCCGGATCCTGGACGGCGCCCCGATCAGCGTGCCCCCGCTGTCCGACGGCGCGCTCGTCTCCCCGGAGCTGCGGGGACGGGGGACGTTCGAGATCGGGTGGCAGTCGCGGGTGAAGCTCGCCACGCGGGGCGTGGTCGAGTCGGTGCCCAGTTTCTTCACCTCGGGGAAGTTCATGGTCGTGCCGCTGGGCGTGCTGACCCGGCCCGCCCCGAACACCCTGCTGATCAAGGGCGACGTCTCCCCTGACGTGCTGGCGCGGCTGGTCCCGTCCGCGACCGTGGAGTCGCAGGAGGGGGCGCTGAGCGCCATCCAGGACGACCCGCTCACCAGCACCGTGCGCTGGACGCTGGTCGTGGTGACGGTGGCGCTCGGCTCGTACGCGCTCGTCGCCGTCGTGCTGGCGCTCGTCATCGGCGCCGCCGAGCGCGCCAGCGCGGTGTCGTTCCTGCGCACGCTCGGACTGTCGGACCGGCAGGCGCAGCGGCTGACCGTGCTGGAGATCCTGCCCTTGATCCTCATCACCGCCCTGGTCGGGCTCGGCCTGGGCCTCGGTCTGCCCTACGCGCTCGGGACCGGCGTGGACCTGTCGTCGTACGCCGGAGACCTGCCGGTCGGCGACTACTCGCTCGACCTGTTCGTTCCTGTGCTGCTGGCGGGCGGGCTCACCGCCGTCGCCGTGCTCGGCGCGTACGCGCACACCGCCATCAGCCGCCGCCGCAACCTCGGCGCCGTCCTTCGAGTGGGGGATCTCTCATGAACCCGACCCTGTCCGAGCTGGAAGCCAGGGCCACGCGGGAGAAGGCCGCGTTCGGCGGCGACGCGCACATCGTGTGCGACAACCTCGTACGCATCTACAAGACCGAGGGCGTGGAGGTCGTCGCGCTGCAGGGGCTCGACCTGGTGATCGACAAGGGCGAGCTGGTGGCCATCGTGGGCGCCTCGGGGTCGGGCAAGTCGACCCTGCTCAACGTGCTGTCCGGGCTGGACGTGCCGACGGCCGGGGTGGCCAGGGTGGCGGGGATGGACCTGCTGTCGATGAACGCCCGCGACCGGCTGCGGTACCGGCGGTCCGTGGTCGGCTTCATCTGGCAGCAGACCGCGCGGAACCTGCTGCCGTACCTCTCCGCCAGGGAGAACGTCGAGCTGCCGATGAAGCTGGCCGGTCGCCGCGGGGGCCGCGCGCTGGAGCTGCTGGAGTTGCTGGGCGTGGGGTACTGCGCAGACCGCAAGATTCCCGAAATGTCGGGCGGCGAGCAGCAGCGGGTCGCCATCGCCGTCGCGCTCGCCAACTCCCCGCAGCTCATCCTCGCCGACGAACCCACCGGGGAGCTGGACAGCGAGACGTCGGAGCAGGTGTTCGACGCGCTGCGCAAGGCCAACAGGGAGCTGGGGGTGACCGTGGTCGTCGTGACGCACGACCCGCTGGTGTCGGAGCAGGTGGACCGTACAGTGGGCATTCGCGACGGGCGTACCAGCAGCGAGACGCTGCGGCGCGAGGGCGCCGAGGGGCAGATCGTCGCCGAGGAGTACGCCGTGCTGGACCGGGTCGGGCGGCTGCAGCTGCCGCGCGACTTCATGAACGCGCTCGAGATGGAGCGGCGGGTGCGCCTCGAGCTCGAATCCGACCACATCGGCGTGTGGCCCGCCCGGGAGGAGCCCTCTGATGACTGACTCGCCCCTGGTCGTGGTGGAAGGGCTGCGCAAGGTCTACCGGACCGGACCCAAGGAGGTCGTGGCGCTGCGGGAGGTGTCGTTCTCGGTGTTCCCGGGCGAGCTCGTCGCGGTCCGCGGGCGGTCGGGGTCCGGGAAGACGACCCTGCTCAACCAGATCGGCGGCCTGGACAAACCGGACGCCGGACGGGTGGTCGTCGCCGGACACGAAGTCACCGCCATGTCCGAGGACGGCCTGCTGGCCCTGCGCCGCGACGTGGTGGGATTCGTGTTCCAGTCGTTCGGGCTGATCCCGGTGCTGTCCGCGGCGGAGAACGTGGGGGTGCCGATGCGGCTGCTCCGGACACCGACGGAGGAGCGGGAGGCCCGCGTACGCCTTCTGCTGGCGTTGGTGGGGTTGGAGCAGCATGCCAACCAGCGGCCGTACGAGCTGTCCGGGGGGCAGCGGCAGCGGGTGGCCATCGCCAGGTCCCTGGCGAACCGGCCCCGGCTGCTGGTTGCCGACGAGCCCACGGGGCAGCTGGACTCGCAGACCGGGCGGCAGATCATGGAGCTGCTGCGGGCAGTCGTACGGAGTGAGGGGGTCACGGCCCTGGTCGCCACCCACGATCCCAGCTTGATCACGCTGGCCGACCGGGTCCTGGAGATCAACGACGGCATCATCCACGAACCCGCCCTCACCTGACTCACTCCGCTGAGCCGATAATCCGGTTGATCCGGATCGCCGACCGGTGGTAGGCCGGTGGGATATTTCAGCCGATCGGAGATATGCGTGACTCTTTCGCCGTTCCGCATCGAGGTACCCGGCGACGTGCTGGACGACCTGCGAGCTCGACTGCGCGCGACCAGGTTCACGGACCGCACCGGCGCCAACGCCTGGCAGGCCGGAGCCGACCCCACGTACCTGCGGGAACTGGTGACGTACTGGGCGGAGGGGTTCGACTACCGCGCCCGGGAGGCCGAGCTCAACGCGCTGCCGCACCACCGCGAGCGGGGCCTGCATTTCGTCCGGATCGCCGGAGTCGGTCCCGCGCCCATGCCCATCCTCCTCTGCCACGGATGGCCGAGCAGCTTCCTGGAGATGCTCCCCCTGGCGGCCCGCCTCGCCGATCCCGCCCGCCACGGCGGCGACCCGGCCGACGCGTTCGACGTCGTCATCCCGTCCATGCCGGGCTTCCTCTACTCCGAGCTGCCGCCGGAGCCGCTCACCCGGGCCGCGATGGCGCGAATGCTGCACACGCTGATGACCGACACCCTGGGGTACGACCGGTATGCCGCCTTCGGCGGCGACATCGGCGGGGGGGCCACCCAATGGCTGGCCGCGCTCTACCCGGAGAAGGTGATCGGCATCCACCTGATCCATCCCCCGTTCCCCACGTCGTTCGACGACCCGCCTATGTCGGCGGAGGAGCAGGCGTTCGTGGCGGCCGAGGAGGCGTACGACGAGCTCGACGGCGGCTACAGCGCCATCATGGGAACCCGGCCCGACACCATCGCAGCCGCCCTGATCGACTCACCCGCCGGACTCGCCGCCTGGATAGTCGACAAATACCGGGATTGGAGCGACTGCCACGGCGACCTGGAGTCCCGCTTCGACCGCGACACCCTGCTCACGATCCTGACGCTGTACTGGGCGACCGGCTCGATCGGCACGTCGTTCAGGCAGTACTACGACTGGGCCCACAACACCCCACGCCCACCCATCACGGTGCCGACAGCCATCACCCTCAGCCACGAACCGGTCCTGTCCGGCATCCCCCGCTCGATCGCCGAACGCGCCTGCACCGACCTGCGCCACTGGAGCGAACCCGGCCGCGGTGGCCATTTCCTGGCCCTGGAGGAGCCTGCGCTGATGCAGGAGGAGCTCACAACGTTCTTCCGCCCTCTCCGCCCAGCCGCGAAGTAGTCAGGTCGAGCGCGGCTCTACGGGTGGAGGAGCACCTTGATCGCGCGGCGTTCGTCCATCGCGGCGTAAGCGGCGGTGATGTCGGACAGGGGCATCTCCGCGTCGAACACGCGTCCCGGCTGGATGGTGCCGTCCAGGACGTCGGGCAGGAGCTCGTCGAGGTAGCTACGAACGGGCGCGACGCCGCCGCGCACGCCGACGTTGGAACTGAACATCGTGCCGGCCTCCAGGGGGCCGCCGTAGGGCACGCCGACGAAGCCGACTTGACCGCCGGGCCGCGCCGAGCGCAGTGCCTGGTCCATCGACTCCTTCGTGCCGACGCATTCGAGAACGGCGTCCGGACCGATTCCGTCGAACATCTCCTTGAGTTCGGCGATACCCGCGTCACCACGCTCGGGGACGATGTCGGTCGCGCCGAATTGGCGTGCGAGTTCCTGCCGGTCAGTGTGGCGTGACATGGCGACGATGCGCGATGCCCCGAGGCGTTTGGCCGCGATGACGGCGCAGAGTCCGACCGCGCCGTCGCCGACCACGGCGACGGTTGAGCCCTCGCTCACGCCGCCCGAGACGGCGGCGTGGTGGCCGGTGGGCATGACGTCGGACAGCGTCAGCAGGCCTGGGATGATCGAGAGGTCGGGCCGTCCGGGGACGACGACGAGCGTGCCGTCGGCGAGCGGGACGCGTACGCGCTCGCCCTGGCCGGCGTCCGCGGAGCCCCCGGTCCGGGGGTCGCTGCCCCAGAACCCGCCGTGGAGGCAGTGAACGCTCCAGCCGTTACGGCAGTTGATGCAGGTGTTGTCGCAGATGTGGAACGGCGCGATCACGAAGTCGCCGGTCCGAACATTCTCGACGTTCGCGCCGACCTCCTCGACCACGCCGACGAACTCATGTCCGATGCGCCGGGGCGCCTCGACCTTGTCGATACCGCGGTAGGGCCACAGGTCTGAGCCACAGACACAGGAGGCGACGACGCGGACGATCGCATCCAGCCCGCCGCCCGGTCCGTCGGTCGCCAGGACCGGGTCGGGGACGTTCTCCAGACGAACGTCTCGGTCGCCGTGAATGATTGCGGCCTGCATATTTCCCCTTTAATAGTCATGCGTGTCGTTTCCGCATGGTCCACGCTAGGGGCGGGTTCGCGGCGGTGGGAGTCACTGTCAGTGACCCTCAAGCGCGTGACATCGGCGAGCGGCAAGACCCAGCGCCAGATGACGCAGGACCGAACTGCAGGACCGAACAGCGCAGGACCGAACAGCGCAGGACCGAACGCGTGGCGGATCATCGCAGCTGCGGCCTCGTCCTCCTGAGACCGGCCGTCCCCGCGCCGGACCACCGGTCCCGGTAGACGTTATCGCTGTACTCAGGCCAGGCGGCCGTCCCCGCGCGCCGGGGCTGCCGGTGGCGATCTCGCGGTAGCGGTAGGCGTACGACGGCCCTCGACGCGCGCCCATCGCGCAGACCGTGGCGGCCCGCGACGCGCGCCCATCGCGCAGACCGTGGCGGCCCGGAACCTGGCCTCCTCGGTCCCAGAGCTCCCGCTTACGCGCTACAGGCCGTACGCCACCGCGCGTGCTGGTCGTTCGCGTCATCACGCGCCCAGAGCGCCAGCAGTTTCAGCGAATCGTAGGCGGCCGTGCCGGGCTCGGGGTTGAAGACCAGGATCGACAGGTCCGGGTCGGCAGCCAGATAGAGGCTCTCGTACGGCAGGTCCATGCGGCCGACGACCGGGTGGTCGACCGGCTTGATCCCACTCGAGTGGCGATGCACGTTCTGGGACGCCCATCGGGTGGCGAACTCGTCATTGTCGAGCAGGTCCTCGATGAGGTCGGCGAGGTCGTGATCGTGCGGCTGCACGCCGAGCTCCGCGCGCAGGATCGCGGCGATGTTGTCAGCGACAGAACTCCAGTCGACCCACAGCGCACGGGCCGCCGCCTCGTTCCGGAAGTGGAACCAGGCGGCGTTCACCGGGTCGCGGGTACCGTCGTACATCGGCGCGTACAGGGCCCGGCCCACCAGATTGGCCGCGACGATGTCCAGGCGCTTGTTCAGCGCGAACGCCGGCACGTCACCGAGCGCGTCCAGCAGGTACTGCACCTGCGGCCGCACGTGCCGCACGATCCGCACAGGTGCGCCGCCCTCGCTCGAAGCCAGAAACAGCCGGCCAAGGTGCTCACGCTCGACGTCGTCGAGACGCAGCACCCGCGCGACGGCGTTGATGACCGACGGCGACGCGCCCGCCGCGTCGCCACGCTCCAGGCGCGTGTAGTACTCGACGCTGATGCCCGCCAGCAGAGCAACCTCCTCCCGGCGCAGCCCCTTCACCCTGCGCCGCAGGTCGCGCCCGGGGATGCCGACGTCGCCGGGACTCACGCGGGCGCGACGAGTCACCAGGAAATCGCGGATCCGAGCGCGAATCTCTCTGTTGTCAGCCATACCTCCAGGTTATGAGCCTGAGCCTGGCCCGAGGACTCCCTTCTCAGTGCCCCTCACCGCCGCGAAATCCATGCCCCATTGACCCCGGACCCGCGTCCCGACAACGCCTGACCAAACAACACGGCCCGCCCCAGCCACCCCTAGGCATCCAGCTGCCTATCCTCGCCCCCGACACCCGGCCGCCTGTCCCCGCCCCCAGCACCCGGCCGCCTATCCTCGCCACCAGCCACCCAGCGAACCCGGCAGCCCCGGCACCCGGTACTCGCCGCGCGAGCCCAGCGGCCCAGGACTGGGGCCCGGAACCCTGCACCTCCGCCAGCCCAGCGGCCCAGGGCCGGCGCCCGGGACCCTGCACCCGCGCCAGCCCAGCAACACAGAACCCTGCACCCGGCCCGCTACCGCCTGGCCCAGCCCGCCTTCACCACCCCAGCGGCCCAGGGCCGGCGCCCGGAACCCTGCACCTCCGCCAGCCCAGCGGCCCGGCACCCGGAACCCGGCACCATCGCCTGGCCCAGCCCGCCTTCACCGCTCCCCAGCGGTTCCATGACGCGTGGGCCGACCCCTCATCGCCTGACACTCGCCCACGCTTTTGCTACCCGCCCGGTTACCGTTCGACGTGCCCTGCGAACGTCCGCTCCCGCACCCCAGCCCACGCTCAGCCGACGACCTAAGCCGCCTCCGTACACGCGCTGCCGACCACACGCCCGACCAGCCCGTTCACCGCACCACCCCATACGCCGAGCCGACGCCCAAGCCTGACCTCGATGGCCCGGTACAGCCAGTCCGTATGGACCTCCCCGGCCTGGCACCTACCGGGACCAGGGTGGGGCATCGACCGCCGACTACCGCCCCGTGCGGCTGGCCACGATCACCTGCACCGCGTGCTCCAACGCGTACGCCGGGTCCGCTCCCCCACCCTTGACCTGCTCATCCGCACCCGCCACAGCCTGGATCGCCCTGGACAGCCCTTCAGGCCCCCACCCGTTCAGCTGCCGCTTCACTCGATCGACCTTCCACGGCGGCATGCCAACATGGCTGGCCAACTGTCCGCCTCGGAGGTTGCGCGGTGCGCTGCCGACCTTGGCCAGCGACCGCAGGCCCCCGGCAAGTGCACTCACCAGCAGTACGGGCGCGACCCCGGTGCCGAGAGCCCACCGCAGTTGCTCCAGCGCGTCGGCCAATCGCCCCTCGACAGCGGAGTCGGCCACGTTGAACCCGGTGACCTCGGCCCGGCCCTTGTGATAGCGGGCCACGGCGGCCGCGCTGATCGTCTTGTCCTCCGTGTCGAACACCAGCTGGCTGCACGCCGCCGCCAGCTCCCGCAGGTCGTTGCCCACGGCATCAAGCAACGCCTGGGCCGCGTCCCCGGAGATGCCCCGCCCGGCCCGCTTGAACTCCCCCTTGATGAAGTCCAGCCGCTCCCCCGCCTTGGTGATTTTGTTGACCGTGACCACCGTGGCCCCGGCCTTCTTCACCCCGTCGACCAGCGCCTTCCCCTTCACCCCGCCCGGGTGCGACAGGACGAGCACGGTGTCGTCGGAGGGCTGTTTGGCATAGGTGACGACCTCGGTGATGACGTCCTTGGAAAGATCCTGAGCCGACCGGATCACCACCACGGAACGATCGCCGAAGAGCGACGGAGAGGTCAGCTGCGTCAGCTCACCGACCGCGACCTTCCCGCCCATGAGGTCTTGCACCTCGGCTTGCGTGTCGCCGGCCCGCGCCGCCGCGACGACGCTGCTCACCGCCCGCTCGGCCAGCAGCTCCTCATCACCGAGGACCAGGGTCACAGGTGCTGGATCGGTTCCCGCCATGTCAGGCAGCATGCCATGCGTCACCGACAACCCGGTACTCGGAGCACACCCCGTACACGCCACCGGGCCCTGACGCTCTTCGCGGCTCCGGCCCGCACCGCAACCCTCAGACCCGGCCCGCAACCCTCAGGCCCGATCCACAGCCCTCAGACCCGATCCACAGCCCTCAGACCCGATCCGCAACCCTCAGACCCGATCCGGAGCATGCACTGTCGCGAACACAACGGAAACGACCACGCGCAGCCCCAGCCCTCACGGCTATAGGCTCCGGACACCCACCCGCGCAGCTGAGGGTTCGCCGCCGCCTGTACCCACCAGACGGACCAAGTGCCTCTGGACACGCTCACCTGAGGCCCTGCGGTCCAAGGCGGGACCGCCCGCTCCGGGCACCATGGCGGGGACGGGCTGTGGAGGCAACGAGCTGTGGAGGCAACGAGCTGTGGGGCCACGGGCTGGCGGGCCACGGGGTGGGGAGCACGGGTGGGGAGCCACGGGTGCAGGTCCACGGGTGCAGGGCCACGGGTGCAGGGCCACGGGTGCAGGGCCACGGGTGCAGGGCCACGGGTGCAGGGCCACGGGCCACGGGGACTACGGGCCGCGGGGAACCACTGCCATCCGCCCCTCCCGCTCCACGATGGCAAGGTCGCCGGACTGGTCGGTCCGGTAGACGCTGGCTCCCAGCCGACGCAGGATGGCAAGCGTGGACAAGGCGGGATGGCCGTAGTCGTTGTCGGCGCCCACGCTGATCAAGGCCGCCCGTGCGCCGACAGCCGACAAGAAGGCCGGGGATTGCCGGTTGGACCCATGGTGCGGGGTCTTGAGGATGTCGGCCTGTACCGCAGTCCGGCGCAACAGCTCATCCTGCGCCTCCGTCTCCAGATCACCGCTGAGCAGAACGGATCCGGACCGCCAGCGTACGTGGACGACCACGCTGGAGTTGTTGATCGCGCTACCCTCCCCCTGCCCGCTCATCTCGCCCAAGGTGGGATCAGGACCCAGCACGGTCAGCTCTGACGGGCCGAAGCGCCACCGAGTTCCGGGTGAGGCCGTCCATTGCGGTATCCCACGGCGTGCCAGCGTGGCCGAGAGATGCGCGATGGCTCGCGCGTTCGTGGGCTGCGGGCTGACGACCACGGCGCCGACGCGGCGGTCGCGGAGTACGCCGGGGAGGCCGTTCACATGGTCGGCGTGCGGATGGGTGAGGATCAGGAGGGGTACGTCATCGACGCCGATCCTGCGCAGGCACCGATCCATGACGATCGGATCAGGCCCGGTGTCGACCACGATCCCTCTTCCCGGTCCCGCCGCCACGACGAGCCCGTCCCCCTGCCCAACGTCACACATCACCATCAACCACCCCTTGGGCGGCCAGGAGCCGACGATGGGCCGGATCACCAGTACGGCGGCCAAGACCGCCCCGGCCACGGTCACCGCCACGGCCCTCCACGCCCTGCGTCGCAGGATCGGCACGGCGATCGCCACCGCGAGCAGCAGCAACCCCAATCCCGGGAGCCCGCCTGGCCACGGCACGGTGGCGAAAGGCAGGTTCACTGCCCAGCGGGCGACGATGATGATCCATCCGACTGCGTAACCGGCCGGGACGACGAGAAGCTCCGCGCCGCCGGACCATACGGGCGCCACCAGGGCGGCGCCGAAACCGAGCAACGTCGCAGGGGCCACCGCCGGGGCGACGAGCAGGTTGGCGATCACGGCGACGGGCGTCAACTGCCCCGACATCAGCACCAGAATGGGCGTCACCGCCACCTGCGCGGCCACCGGCACGACAACCGCCTCAGCCATCCAGCGCGGCCACCGATACGGCACCCTGGAGCCGCCCCCAGTCGTCGACGGCAGAGCCCGCTCCGACTGGAGCTCAGGATTCGACTGCAGGCTGTTGTCTGGACGCAGGCTTCGGTCCGGGCGCAGGCTGTGGTCAGGCTGCATGCCGAGGTTCGGGCGCAGGCTTCGGTCGAGGCACAGGCTGTGGTCCCGATGCAGGTCGGGCGCGGGGTCAGGGCCCACAGTTCGGCCTGGGTGCAGACTTCCATCCGCATGCAGGCTGTGGTTCGGGCGGGGGGTGTGTTGTCGCCGCAGACCTGGCTCATCCTGTGGGTCACGATCAGGGTGCTTGGTGTGTCTTGTGTTGTTCTGATCGTCGGTGTCGTCCTCGGCTTTTGCGGGTGACAGGCGGTCGCGCCAGCGTGGGGCGAGGATGAGGATTCCGGCCGTGGCTGCTACCGAGAGGGCGAAGCCGTACGAACGGGCTAGTTCTGGGGCGAACAGCACCAGGAGGAGGACCGTTGCCGACAGGGCCGCGAGGCCGTCCTTTGCTCGGCCTGTGCCCAGTGCAATGGCGGCGGCAAGGCCCATCAGGAGGGCGCGTAGAACGCTTGGCGAGGGGCGGGCAACCACGGCGAACGCGAGCATCGCGATGGCAGCGAATACAGCCCTCACCGGGAGGGAGAGCCCGATGAGGCGGGAGAGGGCGAGGGCGGCGCCTGCCACGATTGCGAGGTTTGCTCCGCTCACTGCGTTCAAGTGGCTCAGGCCGGCCTCCTTGAGGTCGGACGACACTTGGGGATCCATGCGTGAGACGTCGCCGACGACCAAACCCGGCAGGAGGCCTTGCTGGTCCGCGGGGAGGGTGGCGGCGGCCGCCCGTAGGCCCGATCTGAGGCTGCCCGCGGCTGTTTGGAGCATGGACGGGGGTGTCAGGACTCGTGGCGGACCTTGCACCAGGAGGATGGCTGCTACGAGGTCGCCTGGGGTTGGCTTGGCCAGGCGGCCGGTCACTTCGACGTGCTGGCTGGGGAGCAGGGTGCTCCAGTCGTGTCCGTTGGCGAAGACGGTGATGGGGACGTTGACGGCCTGGCGGTTGCCGACTGTTTGGATGATCTCCAGGGTGGCCGGGATCACGTAGCTCTCTTGGTTGAAGTGACCGCTTCTGCTTTGTCTGCGCTTGGGGTCGTCCGTTAGGGCGATCTGGGCCTTGATAGAGGTGTTCTTCTTGGCCAAGTCGGCTGTTGGGCCGGTGGTCAGGGCGTGGACCCTGAGGGCGATCGACGCTGAGGCAGCGGCCGCGCAGATGAGGGTGGCAATGGTGATGTTGCGCCAGGGGGTGGGGTGAGGTGGTCGCCGTGTGTCCCGTTGGGGGTGCGGGTTCTGATGCTGGTTGGTCTTGTCGGAAGGGAGGCAAGGTTCTCGCCACGTCCGCAGGGGTGGGGAGGGTGGATCCCATGCAGGGTGGTCGGTGTTGGTGGGTGACTGTGAACGTCCAACCGTGGACCACGGATGCCGATTCGTGAGCTTGGCGAGCTTGCTGGCCAGACTCGTCAGCAAGATCGGGGAGTGGGTGGGCCAGGGCCAGATGCGGCTGGCGAGGTGCTGGGCGGGCATGTTCCCGCGCTTGGCGGCCCAGTCCTCGCACCGGATGGCCGGGTCCCCGTGCTGGGTGGTTGAGCCTTCGTGCCGGGTGGCCGGGTCCCCGTGCTGGGTGGTTGAGCCGTCGTGCCGGGTGGCCGGGTCCCCGTGCTGGGTGGTTGAGCCGTCGTGCCGGGTGGCCGGGTCCCCGTGTTGGGTGGTCCGGGTGGTGGGTGCTTGCTGGGATGGGAGGCGGGTGCGCCGCAGTATGGGTCGGGCGGGCCAGGCTACGGCTGCTGCGGCCAAGGCTGTGGACAGGGCGACGATCAGGGCTGTGCGGGCGGAGCAGCCGAGTAGGACCAAGGCACTTGCCCAGGCGGCCAGTGCGGGGAGGATGAGGGGCCAGGTGTGTTCACGCTGGGCAGTGTCGGGATCGGGGTGAGTGGCTTCGGTGTTCGTGCTGGCTCCGTCGGAAAACCTGGCGTTGTCGGCAGGCCGGGCGCTGTCGGCAGGCCGGGCGCTGTCGGCAGGCCGGGCGCTGTCGGCAGGCCGGGCGTTGTCGGCAGGCCGGGCGTTGTCGAGTGGAGAGTTGGTGTTGTCTCGGCTTGGGGGTGTTGGGCGGGTGTCGTCGGTACGCGGGGTGGCCATGTCAGACGCGGACCTTTGGCTTGAGTTCGTCGTACTTTCGTGGGCCTATGCCGGTCACCTCGCGTAGTTGTTCGACGGTGGTGAAGCCGCCGTGGGTGTCTCGGAACTGGGCTATGCGGGCTGCCAGGACTTCGCCCACTCCTGGGAGTTGTTCGAGTTGGTCGGTTGTGGCGGAGTTGAGGTCGAGCACGGTGGTGGCCGGGTCTGTGATGGGTGAGGCTTGGGTTGCCTGGCCGGCGGGGGTGCCTACGACTATCTGTTCGCCGTCGATCAGGCGTCTGGCGAGGTTGAGTGCGCCTGTGGAGGCGCCGCGGGACACTCCTCCGGCTGCTGTCACCGCGTCCGTGACTCGGGCGCCTGTGGGGAGTAGGTAGACGCCCGGTTTGCGGATCTTGCCGGTGACGTGGACGGTCACCTTGGCGACGGCGGTCGGGGACGGCGACCTTGGTGGGTGTGAGATCGGGGTGGGAGGCGGCAATGGCTCCGGTGAAGGCTGGGAGCGCCAGAGGAAGAACGCTGCTACGGCTGCGGCGAGGGCTCCCAAGGCCAGCAGGACTCGGAGGCCGGGCTTGCCTGGGTCGAGGGCTGGGGCCTGGGAGGTGAGGGCTGCGCGGAATGCCTGGAAGGTGGGTGGTACGGGGGCGGGCCCGCGCTTTTGGTCGGGTGGTGGTGATGCGTTTGATCGTTGGTTGGGGATTTGGTGGGATGCGCGTGAGGTGACGGCATCATCGTGGTCATGTCCCTCCGGAGGCGTTCTTGAGGGATTGTCGTTCCAGCGGCTTTCCTCGCCCTCGCCTGATGCTGCGGGTGCAGCGTCCTCCCAGCGGCTTCCCTGGCGCAGGGTGGTGAGGGCGGCATCGTCCCAAGCTTCTCCCTCACGGGGCTCGGTTGAAGGCTGTCCGGGTTGGTGTGCTGAGGCGTGGTTCCGCGCCTGGGCCCCGGCCGTTGGCTCGGTCATGGCGCCAGTGAGCCGACCGAGAGAGCGGCGGGAGCGGCGGGTCGGCGCGGTGATCGACCGTAGCCGGGACTCGGCTATGGTCCGCTCCGCCGTGGGGTCGGGGGTTCGCACGGCTGAGAACGTAGATCCTCAGCGGTTCTCGGCGAGGTCCCGAACCGTGTTCTGGGGATGGGGTGGGAGATGAGCGAAGGGGGTGTGGACAACCAGGTCGGCATGATCGAGGTGAGCGTGGACGTAAGCAAGTTGAGGATCGCGCTCAGGAGGATGCGGGCAGGGCGCGGGGGACTGAAGGACTGCGCAAGAGGCTGAAGGGTCATGCTGAGCGTCGCAGGGCTGGGGGCTGTTGTGTTTGGGGTTGCCGGGCTGGAGGGGTACGCTCGGCCGCCTCAGGGCCGAACGGCTCTGCCGGGCATCGCAGGGCTGGGAAGTTGTAGTGCTGGGCGTCGCCGGACTGGAGGGGCACGCTCGGCCGTCTCAGGGCCGAATGGCTCTTCAAGGCGTCGCAGGGCTGAAGGTGCCGGGCGTTGCTGGGGTGAGGGCCATGCTGGGCGCGGACGGAGGGCCATGCTCGGCGTCGGAAGGCCGAGGGGCCTGCTGGTCGTCAGGGCCGAAGAGCCATGCCGGGCCACGGAGTAAAGGGTCCTGCTGGGCCTCGGAGAGCTAAGGGGCCTGCTGGGCATGTGATGGCTGAGGGTGCTGCTGCGCCGCTGAAGGCCGAGGGTGCTGCTGCGCCTCTGAAGGCTGAGGCTCTGCTCGGGCATGCAGGCTTGAGGGTTCTGCTGGATGTCGCAGGACTGAGGGTTCTGCTGGGCTTCAAGGAGTGAGGGGCCTGCTGGGTGACTGGGGGTATCGGTCCCTCAGGCAAGGTGGTGTGCGTGCGGCCTCGGCAAAAGGTCAGAGGGTGCCGGATGTGACCGTGAGGCCCAGCATGCCGGGCCCCACGTGGACGCCGATCACCGCCCCCACCTCCACCACCCGCAACTCCACCAGCCCGGCCAGCCGCTTCGGCAGGCGTTCTGCCAGGGCCTCGGCGCGGTCGCTCGCCCCCAGGTGCTGTACGGCCACCTCCACGGGCCCCTCGCCCGCAGCGTGGACGGCGAGGTCCTCCAGGCGGGCGATGGCGCGGGAGGATGTGCGGACCTTTTCCAGGAGCGAGATGCGGCCGTCCACGATGTGGAGCAGTGGCTTGATCATGAGGGCCGAGCCGACGAGGGAGGCGGCGGTGCCGATGCGGCCGCTGCGTCGTAAGGCGTCGAGGGTGTCCACGTAGAAGAACGTCCGGGTGGTCTCCATGCAGCGGCGAGCCGCCGCCGCCACCGTCTCCAGGGCGGCTCCGCGAGCGGCGGCGCGGGCGGCGGCCAGGACCGGGTAGCCGAGGCCCATGGCGATCGAGCGGCTGTCGATCACTTCCACGGGCACGGGCGCATCGGACGCGGCAGTCTGGGCGGAATCGGCGATGCCGGACATATCGCGGGAAACGTGGATCGAGATGATTCCTGTCGCGCCCGCGGCCGCCAGGGAGGCGTAGCAGGAGGCGAAGCTCTCCGGGGCGGGGCGGGAGGTGGTGGCCGTGGTGAGGTCGCCGGTGAACAGCGGCTCGTCGTACGAGACCCCGCCGGCGATCACCTGGACGGGGACGACCGTGACACCCGGCACGGCAGGCAGGTAGGCGGTCGAGTCGGTGACCACGGCGACCGAGGGCGGCATAACCCCGAGCGTAACTACTGGACCGGCGTCCCACCCCGCCACACGCGGCGCGGCTTGAGACCGAAGGACCAGGCGAAGGCGCCCTCGTGGTCGGCGTCCCACTGCACGATGTCGGCCAGCCGGCCCGGCGCCAGGACGCCGCGGTCGGGAGCGCCCAGGACGGTGGCGCCGCCGAGGGTGGCCGCGCGCAGGGCGTCGTTGACGCTCATCCCGAACGCCGACACCGCCATGGCGATGACCAGGGACATCGAGGTGATGCCGCAGAAGCCGGGGTTGTGGTCGCTGCCGAGGGCGATCTGGACGCCGTGCTTGATCATCTGGCGGACCGGCGGGAGGTGGCCGCGCTGCAGGGCCGTGGCCGGGCAGACGACGGCGGGCACGCCGTAGCGGGACATGATCGCGATGTCCTCGTCCGACATGTGGTGCAGCCCGTCGGCGGAGGCGCAGCCGAGCTCGGCGGCCAGCTGGACGGCGCCGCGGCGGCTGAAGATGCCGGCGTGGATGCGCGGCAGGAGCCCGACGTTGCGGCCCGAGGCCAGCACCCAGCGGGACTCCTCGGTGGTGAAGTGGCCCTCGTCGCAGTAGACGTCGACGCTGTCGGCGCCCGCCGCGGCGGCGTCGGCGCACCAGGCGCCCACGGCCTCGACGTATTCGCGCTGACGGCCGAAGTATTCGGGTGGCACCACGTGCGCCGCCAGGAAGGTGACGTGCACCCGCGGCATCATCGGCTCCTTCTCCAGCTCGCGCAGGAGCCGCACGTCGGCCAGCTCGCCGTCGCGGGTGAGGTGGTAGCCGGTCTTGGCCTCGACCGTGGTGGTGCCGCTGAGCAGCCAGCCCCGCAGCCGCTCGCGCACGCCGTTGCACAGGGTCCACGGGTCGGTGCCGCGGGTCACGGTGACCGTGGAGCCCACGCCGCCGCCCGCCGCGGTGATCGAGGCGGCGCTGGAGCCGCCGGTGCGGATGGCCAGCTCGGCGTAGCGGTTGCCGGCGTAGACGGGGTGGGTGTGGGCGTCGATGAGACCGGGCGTGACGAGCGCGCCGCCGAGGTTTTCGACGTGGTCGACGTCGACGATGTCGTCGACGACTCCGGGGACGCTCTGCGGGAGGTCTGGCGCGCGCCCGACCCACGCGATGCGGTCGTTGTGCACGAGGATGGCGGCGTTGCTGAGGACCTCGTTACCGGTCCACAGGCGGCCGATGTTGGTCAGCAGTCGAACGGTCACCGCATCACCGCCCTGCGTGAGCCCCCGCCCGCGCACCGGCATGGGCGCAGCGCACAGCTCAGGGGCTGTGCCGCGCCCACTGAGTCCGCTCCGGGTCCGGACGACATGGGGGGTCTCCTGCTCTCATCCGCATCGAGTTGTGCGGTGACCGTATCGCCAGAGTCATGATCCGGCGATTTCAGTTCAGTTACGTTATTTCACAGCTGGGCTTGCTGTACAGGGTTATTCGGAAGAAAGACCACTGATCCCAACCGTCACCCAGCCCCACCTCGTCCCCAAGGCCCCCGTTGACGACTTTGATCACAAGAGTCATCATCCGAAACCTAGACCCAACCCTAGAAACCCGACCGCGTAAGGGGTCTGGCCGATTCTAGCAATCCCAGGGTTCGGGGACCACTGCCGCTTTTGGGTAGCCATGAGTGCTTTGCGGCGAGGGCCACCCCACAACGTAACGTTCGCCGCCGACGTTCCAGCCTGCCACACGCCGCCGTCGCGCCCGACCGGTGTCATCGTTCGCCGACTGTCACGGCAGTCCCGCCCGGACGTGCTCGGCCGGGCGACCCCACCGTACCGCTTGCGTGGGAGTCGCCCGGCCGCAACGACGGAACCGGGGGGTGACCGGAGGGTTAGAAGACCCGCTCCACGGGCTTGCCGACCCGCTCGAGCTCCTGCCACAGACTGGGCAGCACCCGGGCGTGCAGGATCGTGCCGTCCTCCACGTGCTCCACGGAGAGCACCTCGCCCTCCTTGTGGGCCCGGGAGATCAGGTCTCCCCTGTTGTACGGCACCAGCAGCTGGATCTCGTGGTCCAGCCGGGGCAGCTCCCGCTCGATGACCGCCATCAGCTCGGGAATGCCACGGCCGGTCCGCGCCGACACCACGACGCAGTCGCGCTCGCGCCGCATGATCCGGTCGATCACGTCCTGCTCGGCCGCGTCGGCCTTGTTGATCACGACGATCTCGCGGATCTCGGAGGCGCCCTCGATGTCGGCGAGCACCTCGCGCACGGCGGCCAGCTGGCCCTCGGGATCGGGGTGCGAGCCGTCCACCACGTGCAGGATCAGGTCGGCCTCGGCGACCTCCTCCAGCGTCGAACGGAACGCCTCGACGAGCTGGTGCGGCAGGTGCCGCACGAAGCCCACGGTGTCGGCGATCGTGAAGAGCCGGCCTTCGGCCGTGCGCGCCCGGCGTACGGTCGGGTCGAGGGTGGCGAACAGCGCGTCCTCCACCAGCACCCCGGCTCCCGTGACGCGGTTGAGCAGCGAGGACTTCCCCGCGTTGGTGTAGCCGGCGATGGCCACGGCGGGGACCTCGCGCCGCTGGCGCTGGTAGCGCATCGTGTCGCGCGAGGTGGACATGCCGCTGATCTGGCGGCGCAGCTTGGCCATGCGCTCGCGGATGCGGCGCCGGTCCAGCTCGATCTTGGTCTCACCGGGGCCACGGCCGCCGATGCCGACGCCGCCCGCGGCGCGACCGCCGACCTGCCTGGACAGGTTGCCACCCCAGCCGCGCAGGCGGGGCAGCAGGTATTGGAGCTGTGCCAGCTCGACCTGGGCCTTGCCCTCGCGGCTCTTGGCGTGCTGGGCGAAGATGTCGAGGATCAGCGCGGTGCGGTCGATGACCTTGACCTTGACCGTCTCCTCGAGCTGGCGGAGCTGACCGGGGGTCAGCTCGCCGTCGCAGATCACGGTGTCGGCGCCGGTCGACTCGACCACGTCGCGCAGCTCGAGCGCCTTGCCCGAGCCGATGTAGGTGGCCGGATCCGGCTTCTGGCGGCGCTGGATGAGGCCGTCGAGCACCTGCGACCCAGCCGTCTCGGCCAGGAGCTTGAGCTCCAGCAGGGAGTTTTCCGCGTCGTCCACTGTGCCTGACGTCCAGACGCCGACGAGGACGACCCGCTCCAGCCGCAGCTGCCGGTACTCGACCTCGGAGACATCCTGGAGTTCGGTGGAGAGGCCCGCCACGCGGCGCAGCGCCTGGCGCTCCTCGAGGTCCATGTCGCCGGTCTCGAACTCGTCGAGGTCGAGCGCGGTGTAATCGTGCATTCGTGTCATCTCTATTAGGGAACGTCTGGACACCTCGGTGTCTTCCCACGATGGTGGCACGACACCCCCGCCACAATCACCCCCTTATCCGGCAGCCACTGTGACGTCGCCGGATCCGGCCTTGAGCGAGATCTTGTGGGGAGAGGAGCTGTCCTTCTTGACCGAGACGTTCGCGTCGCCGGACCCCACCTGGGTCTTCACGTCGTAGGCCCCGTCGGGGACGCGGAGCACGATGTCCCCGGAGCCGGCCTGCAGTTCGGCGCTGCCGGGCGCGGCGGTGTACTTGAGCTCGATGTTCCCGGACCCCGCCTCCGCGACGACCTTCTTGCCCGCCAGCTCCGCGGCGTCGAGGTCGCCGGAGCCGACGTGTACGCCGAGCTCCCCGGTCAGGCCCCTGAGCGTGATGTTGCCCGAGCCGTTGTCCAGGTCGACGGTCAGCCCTTTGGGGATCTCGATCTTGTAGTCGACGCTGCAGCTGCCCAGGCTCGACGGGCAGTCGTACGAGAGGCGCAGCGCGTCGCCCTCGACGCTGTGCTCCGGCTTCGGCTTGTCGTCGCCGCGCCAGCGCAGCGTCTCGGTGACGCGTACGGCGCTGCCGCCGGTCTCGGTCACCTCGGTATCGCCCGCGCCACTCTTGACCTGCAGCCTGACGACCTTGTCCGTCACCTCGTACGACGCGGTCTCCTCGCTGCTCGGGCCGGCGATGCTCGCCATCCCGCACCCCGTCAACATCAGCGCGGAGGCCAGCAGCCCGCCCGCGATCGCGATGGTCTTCATGCCCCCAATCCTGTCCGGGAAGAACCCCGGCCACATCGGGGATGCCCCCGACGACTCCCCGAAGGAACCCCAACCTTTGACCCGGGACTACCAGGGGAGTAACTTCACTTCCACAATCCAGAAGTCATTTTCCACGAAGCGGAAAGGCACCCCATGGAGATCACCGGCCCGATGCTCGACCGGTTCGACGAGATCCTCACTCCTGAGGCGCTCGATTTCGTGGCGACTCTCCAGCGGGAGTTCGGCGCCAGGCGGCTGGAGCTGCTGGAGGCCCGTCAGGCGCGGCAGGCGGAGCTGTCCGCGGGCGGCCTGCTCGACTTCCTGCCGGAGACGAAGCAGGTCAGGGAGGCCGACTGGCAGGTCGCGCCGCCCGCGCCCGGTCTGGAGGACCGCCGGGTGGAGATCACCGGCCCGGTCGACAAGAAGATGACCATCAACGCGCTCAACTCCGGCGCCAAGGTCTGGCTGGCCGACTTCGAGGACGCCCACTCGCCGCTCTGGGAGAACTGCGTGAGCGGCCACCTCAACCTGCGCGACGCGCTCGACCGCGCGATCGACTTCGAGACCGGCGGCAAGTCGTACGCGCTCAGGCCCGACGACGAGCTGGCCACGGTCGTCGTGCGCCCGCGCGGCTGGCACCTGGACGAGAAGCACGCCCAGGTGGACGGGCAGCCGGTCTCGGGCTCGCTGTTCGACTTCGGGCTCTACTTCTTCCACTGCGCCCAGCGGCAGATCGACAAGGGCAAGGGGCCGTACTTCTACCTGCCCAAGATGGAGTCCCATCTGGAGGCGCGGCTCTGGAACGACGTGTTCACCAGGGCTCAGGAGCTCCTCGGCATCCCGCACGGCACGATCAGGGCGACCGTCCTCATCGAGACCTACCCGGCCGCGTTCGAGATGGAGGAGATCCTGTACGAGCTCCGCGACCACTCGGCGGGCCTCAACGCGGGCCGCTGGGACTACCTGTTCAGCGTGATCAAGAAGTTCCG
Source organism: Nonomuraea sp. NPDC004186 (assembly GCF_053603495.1). Classification (NCBI taxonomy): domain Bacteria; kingdom Bacillati; phylum Actinomycetota; class Actinomycetes; order Streptosporangiales; family Streptosporangiaceae; genus Nonomuraea; species Nonomuraea sp. NPDC004186. Next base: position 205,814 of record NZ_JBSGFQ010000006.1, read on the forward strand.
GACCCGGGGCCGCGAGTTCCTGCTGCCCGAGCGGAACGCGGTCACGATGACGGCCCCGTTCATGCGCGCGTACACCGAACTGCTGGTGCGCACCTGCCACAAGCGCGGCGCGCACGCCATCGGCGGGATGGCGGCCTTCATCCCCTCGCGGCGCGACCCCGAGGTGAACGCCGTGGCGCTGGAGAAGGTGCGGGCGGACAAGACGCGCGAGTCGGGCGACGGCTTCGACGGCTCGTGGGTGGCGCACCCCGACCTGGTGCCGGTGTGCCGTGAGGTGTTCGACGGCGTGCTGGGGTCGCGGCCCAACCAACTCGACCGGCTGCGCGAGGACGTCAGCGTGACCGCGGCCGAGCTGCTGGCCGTCTCCGAGACGCCGGGCGAGATCACCGAGACCGGGCTGCGCAACAACGTGGACGTGGCGCTGCGCTACCTCGCCGCCTGGATGGGCGGCCTGGGCGCGGTGGCGATCCACAACCTCATGGAGGACGCCGCCACCGCCGAGATCTCGCGCTCGCAGATCTGGCAGTGGATCCACAACGACATCACGCTCGCCGACACGGGCGCCCAGGTGACGAAGGAACTGGTCGAGCAGATCATCGCGGAGGAGCTCGCCAGGATCGCCGAGGAGCCCGGCCACGACGACAAGCTGTACGGTCAGGCGACCGCGCTGTTCAAGCAGGTGGCGCTGGACGACGACTTCGCCGAGTTCCTGACGCTTCCCGCCTATGCTCAAATGCCGTAGAACTAGGAAAAAGAGGGGGATCGGGTGCTGGAAACGCTGACAGCGGCCCTGCGCTCGCTGCTGCCCCATGACTCGGTGATCACCGATCCGGTACGCCTGCGCACGTACGAGTGCGACGGCCTCACGTACCACCGGGCGACCCCCGGCGTGGTCGTGCTGCCCGGCACGGCCGAGCAGGTCGCCCGCGTGGTACGCGTGTGCAACGACTTCGGCGTGCCCTTCGTGGCCAGGGGCTCGGGCACCGGCCTGTCGGGGGGCGCGCTCCCCCGCGAGGACGGCGTGCTCATCGTCACCTCCAAGATGCGCGGGATCCTGGAGATCGACCTGGACAACCGCCGGGCGGTCGTCGAGCCCGGCGTCACCAACCTGGCCATCACCGAGGCCGTGCGCGACCGGGGCTACTACTACGCGCCCGATCCCTCCAGCCAGCAGGTCTGCTCCATCGGCGGCAACGTCGCCGAGAACTCCGGCGGCGCCCACTGCCTCAAGTACGGCTTCACGGTCAACCACGTCGAGGCCTGCGAGATCGTCACCCCCGACGGCGACCTGGTCACGCTCGACCGCATGGACCCCGGCTACGACCTGCTGGGCGCGTTCATCGGCTCCGAGGGCACGCTGGGCATCGCCACCAAGATCACGGTACGCCTCAGCCGCGCGCCGGAGGCCGTGACCACGGTGCTGGCCGCGTTCGAGAGCATCGAGCAGGGCGGCCAGGCCGTCTCGGCGATCATCGGCGCGGGCATCGTGCCCGCCGCGATCGAGATGATGGACGCGCTGGCCATCGAGGCGGCCGAGGCTGCCGTCGCCTGCCGCTACCCCGAGGGCGCGGGCGCCGTGCTGATCGTGGAGCTGGACGGCCCGAGGGCGGAGGTGGACGAGCAGTTCGCCCGGCTCACGGAGATCTGTTCGGGCGCCTTCGAGCTGCGGGTGGCCGCCGGCCCGGACGAGCGGGCGGCGATCTGGAAGGGCCGCAAGTCGGCGTTCGCCGCCGTCGGCCGCATCAGCCCGGCCTACATCGTGCAGGACGGCGTGGTGCCGCGTACGTCCCTGCCCGGCGTGCTGGCGGCCATCGACCGGCTCTCGCACGAGCACGGCATCAGGGTCGCGAACGTCTTCCACGCGGGGGACGGCAACCTGCACCCGCTCGTGCTGTTCGACGACGCGGAGCCGGGGGCCGGCGAGCGGGCCGAGGTGGTCTCCGGGGCGATCCTCGACCTGTGCATCGAGCACGGCGGCTCGATCACGGGCGAGCACGGAGTCGGTGTGGATAAATCCCGCTATATGCCGAAGATGTTCAGCGCGGACGACCTGGACACCATGCAACTCGTCCGGTGCGCGTTCGACCCCCGCGGCCTGTCGAACCCGGGCAAGGTGTTCCCCACCCCGCGCCTGTGCGGCGAGGTGCCGGGAGTGCGCAAGGGCGTGCACCCGCTGGTGGAGTCGGGGAAGGCGGAGCAGTTCTGATGCTGGCCGACACGGGGGTGACCATCAGGCAGGCGGACGCCGACGACGCCGTCAACGGCGTGCCGCCCCGCTGGGTCGCCCTGCCCGAGACGGTCGAGGAGATCTCGGCCGTGCTGCGGGCCTGCGCCGAGCAGGACCTGGCGGCGGTGCCCGCGGGCGGCGGCACGAAGCTGCACTGGGGCGCCCCGCCCGAGCGCTGCGACGTGCTCATCGACCTGTGCTGCATGAACTCCCTCATCGAGCACGCCGCCGGCGACCTCGTCGTGCGCGCGCAGGCCGGGCTGACCATGGACGCGCTGGCCGCCGCGCTCGCCGAGCAGGGCCAGGAGCTGGCGCTCGACCCGCCGTTCAGGGAGCACACCACGGTCGGCGGCACGCTCGCCACCGCGACGGCGGGCCCGCGCGCCTTCCGATACGGCACCGCCCGCGACCTGCTCATCGGCATCACGGTCGTGCTGCCCGACGGGACCGTCGCCAGGTCCGGCGGCCGGGTGGTCAAGAACGTCGCGGGCTACGACCTCGGCAAGCTCTTCACCGGCTCGCAGGGCACGCTCGGCGTGATCGCGGAGGCCACGTTCCGGCTGCACCCGCTGCCCGTGGAGCGGCGCTGGCTCGTGGCGACCACCGAACCGGCCGACGACGTGCTGCTCCGCCTGACCTCCTCCCAGGCCGAGCCGTCCGCCGTGGAGATCGACTGCCCCGACGGCAAGGAGGCGACGGTCGCGGTGCTCGTGGAGGGCTCGGCGGCCGAGCAGCGCGCGCTGGCGCTGCGCGAGGTGCTGGGCGAGGGCACGGTCACGGCCGAGGCGCCGGAGTGGTGGGGGCTGATCCTCAGGGACGACGTGCTGCTGGAGGTCCGGTTCCCGCCCGCGCGCGCGGCCGGGGCGCTGGCCGCCGCCGGGGAGGCCGGGTTCGCCTTCCGCGGGTCGGCCGCGGCGGGGCGGGCGTACCTGGAGCTCTGGGACGAGGTCTCGGAAGAAGAACTGGCGGCGACCGTCTCCCTGCTGCGGGGCCGGATCGAGGCGCTGGGCGGGCGGCTGAACGTGCTGGCCACGCCGTACGAGGGCGTCGACAGGTGGGGGCAGGTGAGCGGGCTGCCGTTGATGCGGCGGGTCAAGGAACGGTTCGACCCCGGGCGCAGGATGTCTCCCGGCCGGTTCTTGGGAGGCATTTGACATGGACCCGGAGCTGATCAACGACTGCGTGCACTGCGGGTTCTGCCTCCCCACGTGCCCGACGTACGTGCTGTGGGGCGAGGAGATGGACTCGCCGCGCGGACGCATCCACCTGATGAAGCAGCACGTCGAGGGCACCCCGGTCACCCCGGAGATGGCCGGGCACTTCGACGCCTGCCTGGGGTGCATGGCGTGCGTCACGGCCTGCCCGTCCGGGGTCCGGTACGACCGCCTGATCGAGCAGACCAGGGCCGAGGTGGAGCGCACGCACGCGCGGGATCCGCAGGAGCGGGCCGTGCGCGGGATGGTGTTCAGCCTGTTCCCCTATCCGCGTCGGCTCCGGCTGCTGCGGCCGGGGATGTGGCTGGCCGAACGCATGGCGCCGTTCCTCGCCAGGGCCAATCCGAGCCTCGGCGCCATGGCCGCGCTCGCGCCGCGCGTCGAGCACCGGCAGCGGATGCCGCGCGTCGTCAGGGCCAGGGGCGAGCGCCGGGCCGTGGTGGGCATGCTCACCGGATGCGTGCAGGGCGAGTTCTTCCCCCAGGTGAACGCGGCCACCGCCCGGGTGCTCTCCCTGGAGGGCTGCGACGTGGTCATCCCGCGCGGTCAGGGCTGCTGCGGGGCGCTCAGCGTGCACTCCGGGCGCGAGGACCAGGCCAGGCGGCTGGCGCGCCGCACGGTCAGGACGTTCGAGCGGGCCGGGGTGGACACCGTCGTGGTGAACGCGGCCGGCTGCGGCTCGTCGATGAAGGAGTACGGCGAGCTGCTCGGGCGCGAGCCGGGGTTCAGGGTGGTCGATCTGTCGGAGTACCTCGCCGAGCTGGGGCCCGTGGCCAAGCGGCACCCGCTGCCGCTCACCGTCGCCTACCACGACGCCTGCCACCTGGCCCACGCCCAGGGCGTGCGCGCCCAGCCGCGCGAGTTGCTGGGCGGCATCCCCGGCCTGGTGGTCCGCGAGATCCCCGAGTCGGCCATCTGCTGCGGGTCGGCGGGCACGTACAACATCTTCCAGCCGGAGGCCGCCCGCGACCTCGGCGACAGGAAGGCCGGCGCGGTCGCCACGACCGGCGCCGAGCTGCTGGTCTCGGCCAACCCCGGCTGCACGATGCAGATCGCCGCGGCCATGCGGCGCGCCGGCTCGGACATCAGGGTGGCCCACACGGCCGAGGTGCTCGACGCGTCGCTGCGCGGGGTCGCCCTATGAGCGTCCAGTCGGTGGAGCGGGCGCTGGACGTGCTGGAGGCGCTGGCCGAGCACGGGGGTGAGGCGGGCCTGTCGGAGATCGCCGCCAGGACCGGCCTGCCGTACGGGACCATCCACCGGCTGCTGCGCACCCTGCTCGCCCGCGGCTACGTGCGCCAGGAATCCGACAAGAGGTACGCCCTGGGCGGCGGCCTCGTGCGGCTGGGCGGCATCGCCGAGAGCATGGTGGGCGTGTGGGCGCAGCCGTACCTGACCAAGATGGTCGAGCTGTCCGGCGAGACCGCCAACCTGGCCGTGCTCGAAGGCGACTTCGTCGTCTACGTGGCGCAGGTGCCCTCGCCGCGCAGGCTGCGGATGTTCGCCGAGGTGGGCCGGCGGGTGCTGCCGCACAGCACGGCCGTGGGCAAGGCGCTGCTGGCCGGGCGGCCCGCGGCCGAGGCGGTGGCCGTCTTCGAGCGCACCGGCATGCCCCGCCGCACCCCCAACACGATCACCGACCTGACGGCCATGCTGACCGAGCTCGAGCTCGTCAGGGCGCAGGGTTACGCCATGGACCTGGGCGAGGAGGAGCTCGGCGTGCGCTGCCTGGCCGTGCCCGTGTGGGACGGCGAGCGGGTGGTGGCCGCGATGTCGGTCTCCGGGCCCGCCGAGCGGATCGACGCGATCGACCGCGACGACCTGGCCGAGGGCATGCGCAAGATCGCGCTCGACTTCGGCAACGAGCTCGGCCCGGCGGTCGACGCACGCTGAACGAAGTTACGGTTAGGGCATGTGTAGAAGCATCAAAACCCTGCGCCCCCCGTTCACCGAGAGCGTCACCGAGGAGGACGTGCGGGCGGCGGCGTTGCAGTACGTCAGGAAGATCTCCGGCTTCCGCGCGCCCGCCGCGCACAACGCCGAGGCGTTCGAGCGGGCGGTGGAGACGATCACCAAGGCGTCGGAGGAGTTGCTCGGAGCTCTCCAAGTTCGCGGATCGCGTTGACAGGCACCCGCGGTCGGTGAAGTGTTCCCTCGTGTAGGCCCCGAGCGAGGGAGCGCCCATGATCAGCGGGCTGTACCAGGGACAGGACGGCGACTCGCAGCTGGCGCTCCGGGTCGATGTCGACGGGGCCAGGCCCACCGGGCGGGTGAGCGGCGACCTGTTCACCGTGGCGGGCGCGACGACCTCCTACGCGGGCTCGTTCGTGGTCAACGCGCCCACCGTGCAGGAGTCCCGGATCCAGGGGCGCGGGGTCTTCACGTTCGACACTCCGGTGAAGGACGTGAGCGTCACGATCGCCGACGGGTCGGGCACGGCCGAGGTCGCGGGGCGCACGTACCAGGTGGCCTTCGCCTCTCCGTACTTCCGCAGCGTGCTGCTGGAGCAGGACTCCGTGATCGGGACCGTGCCGTTCGTGTCATACCAGACCGGCACGCTCCCGGGGCCGGGCGGCTCGCCGGTCAGGGAGCTGAGCGTGCCGGCGGCGTACGCGGAGGCGGGCATCGAGCTGACCCTCGCCCAGCCGGGGGTGATCCCGGTGGACGGGTCGGGAGCGGACCTGGCGTGGGACGACGCCGAGCTGCATCACGCGATGACGCAGCAGTTCAGCGGGTTCGGCGACGCGCCGGCCTGGCGCGTGTGGCTGCTGGTGGCCAGCAAGCACGTGGGCGGCTACCGGGGGATCATGTTCGACTACAACGACGCGCACCAGCGGCAGGGGTCCGCGGTGTTCTACGACGTGATCAAGGGGGCCACGCCGCGGGCACAGCGGGCGCAGCTGCGTACGTACGTGCACGAGCTCGGGCACGCCTTCAACCTGCTGCACTCCTGGCAGAAGAACCTCGGCACCCCGCCCCAGCCCCTGGGCCCCGACGGCGGCTTCGGCGATCTGTCGTGGATGAACTACGTGCAGAACTACCGCCCGGGCGGCGAGCCAGGTTACTGGGCGGCGTTCCCGTTCCACTTCACGGACCCGGAGCTGATCCACCTGCGCCACGGCTTCTACCGCGACGTGGCCATGGGCGCGAACGCGTTCGGCACCGGCGCCGCCGAGATCGCGCCGTTCGAGCAGCCCGTCGAGGACCGCTCCGGGCTGCGGCTGGAGCTGCGCGCCAAGGAGTCGTTCGAGCTGGGCGAGCCCGTCGTGGTCGAGTTCAAGCTGTCCTGCGCCGGCGAGCCCCGCGTCACGCACGGCCATCTGCACCCCGACACCGAGTTCACCCAGGTGTCGATCACGCAGCCGGGCGGCAGGACCGTGCTGTACCGGCCGATGATGCGGCACTGCGTGGACGCCTCGCCGGAGATCCGGCTGGACGAGGGCAACCCGGCCATGTACCGCAGCGCGTACATCGGGCACGGCCGCGACGGACACTACTTCCAGCAGCCCGGCGAATACCACGTGCGCGCCCAGTACATCGCCGCGGACGGCTCCCGCATCGTCTCCCCCGCGTGCCTGGTCAGGGTGCGCTTCCCGGTCAGCCGCGACGACCACCAGGTGGCCGAGCTGATGCTGGGCGAGGAGCAGGGGCAGCTGTTCTCGCTGCTCGGCTCCGACTCGCCCGCGCTGCGCTCGGGCAACGAGGCCCTGGACGAGGTCATCGACCGGTACGGCGCCCACCCGCTGGCCGTCTACGCCCGCATGGTCAAGGGGCTGAACGCCGAGCGCGAGTTCAAGGCGGTGACGGCGGGCAAGCGGCTCCGCGTCCGGCCGCCGGATCCCAAGCAGGGCATCGAGCATCTCAGCCAGGTCGCCCGCGACGCGAGCATCGACAACATCACCCTGAACCTGGTGATGCGCCGCCTGGCCAGGGCCGAGGCGCGGCAGGGGGACCTGGACCGGGCGAACGCGGTGATGGACCAGATGGTCGCCACGTTCCAAGCCAAGGGGGTGAACCCCGTCGTCCTGGGGCAGATCCAGCGCCAGGCGGAGCTGACGAAGACAGCTCTGAGCGCGGAGGCCTAGATCATTCGAGCAGGCGGTGCTGGGCGGCGAGGAAGCCCGCGTGGAAGCGGGTCCTGGCGTCCAGGCGCTCGCACAGCATCTGGACCCGGCGCTGCACCGTACGCGGGCTGAGCCCCAGCTGCCGGGCGATGGCGTCGTCCTTCATCCCGGCCGCCAGCAGCGCCAGCACCTCCGTGTCGGGCGTGCGCGGCCACACCTCGGGCTCCAGGCCGTCCGTGGCGGTCAGGCGGAGCGGCACGGCGGCCCGCCACAGCGTCTCGAACAGCCCCACCAGAGCGTCCAGCAGCGCGGACGGGTGCACCACGAGCGCGCTCTCCACGGCCTGGTCCTCGTCGGAGACCAGGGGCAGGATGGCCGTGCGGGCGTCGGCGATGGCCAGCTTGACCGGCACCTGCCCGAGCCTGGCCTGCTCGCCGTCGGCGATGGCCCGCCGCGTGTGGGCCAGCATGCCGGGGTGCTCGAACGCCTGCGGACCGTAGATGCCGCGGATGGGCGCCCCCTGCCGGGCCGCCCGCCTGCGGTTCTCCCGGTCGTCGCTGACATCCACCGCGTACGGCGGATGCACCAGCACGAGCATCTCCCGCGTGGCGTTGCGCTCCAGCTGGAGATAGCGGCGGGCCACGGCGTCGCGCCCGCTCACCACCTCCAGCACCTCCTCCGGGTGCGGCCCGTTGCGCTCGGCGACCTCGGTGGCCAGCAGCGCGGCGGCGGCCCTGCTGTGCGCGATCTCCTCCTGGCGGCGCGCGACGAGGATGTCGATGGCGACGTTCGGCGGAGTGGCGATCAGCCGCAGCGGCCGGCCGGCCACGCGGGAGATGAGGCCTAGGTCCTCCAGCCTGGGCAGCATGCGGCGGATTGCAGCGGCGGACGAGCCGGTCTCGGCGGCGAGCTGGCTCAGCGTCGCCGGTCCGTGCCTGAGCAGCGCGCGGTAGGCGGTCTCCTCGGCGACGGTGACGCCGAGTCCCTCCAGCAAGCGCCGCTGCGCCATGTCCCCTCTTTCCGACATGCCATGATCCACGTTCAGATTAAGGCAGCCTTGCCCGGAGGTGCACAGGGCCCTATCCACGGCAAAACGGTGAAGCGGCACCCTGGACGCGTGATAGGGCCTTTTATGGGCACTTGACCTAGACTTTACGAAGGTTCGGCGAAGTCTGGGGAGTGGGCGTGGGGCGGCGGGTTCGGGCGTTCATGGCCGGTGCGGCCACGGTGGCGGTGCTGGCGGGCTGTGGCGGGCTGCAGGGGCAGTCCTCGGCCGGCACCGACAAGGGGGGCAAGTCCGACTCGGTGTCCGTCTCGGACGCCCGCAAGAAGCTCGCCAAGTTAACCGTCAAAGGCCGCGCTCCGAAGACCGGGTTCGACCGGGACAAGTTCGGCCCGGCGTGGTCGGACGTCGACCACAACGGCTGCGACACCCGTAACGACATACTCAAGCGGGACCTGGTGGACGAGAAGTTCAAGGCCGGGACCCACGACTGCATCGTGCTGAGCGGCACGCTGCACGACCCGTACAGCGGCAAGACGATCAACTTCAAGCGCGGCCAGGACACCAGCACCGCCGTCCAGATCGACCATGTGATCCCGCTGTCGGACGCCTGGCAGAAGGGCGCGCAGCAGTGGGCGGCGGACAAGCGCAAGGAGTTCGCCAACGACCCGCTGAACCTCATGGCCGTCGACGGCCCGCTCAACGGCCAGAAGAGCGACTCCGACGCCGCCACCTGGCTGCCGCCGGTCAAGTCGTACCGGTGCACCTACATCGCCCGCCAGATCGACGTGAAGACGAAGTACGCCGTCTGGGTGACGTCGGCGGAGAAGGACGCCATGGAGAGCATCCTGTCGAGCTGCTGAAGATCTATACGAACAGTCATGCGGTCCGTAAGATCCGACGGCATGCATGCGACAAAACGGATCAAAGTGATGATGGCCGCGGCGGTCACGGTGCTCGCCTCCACCGCCCTGCCCGTCCCGGCGCACGCCACGACGAACCTCGTGGTCCTCGACTGGAACGTCGCGGGCGACACCGCCGACATGAAGGCCATCGCCGCAGTGATCCGCGGCAGCGGCGCCAACATCGTGACCGTGCAGGAGATCCATCGCAAGCCGGAGGCCGACCAGGTCAAGCAGTTAGCCGACGAGCTCGGCTGGGACATCACGGCCAACGTCCACTTCGGCGCGGGCGACAACCCCGGCCCCTGCGACGATCCGCAGCCCGGCAAGGCGGGCAACGCGATCCTGTCCTCGTTCAAGATCCTCGAGCGCGTGACGATCCCGATCAGCGACTTCGAGACCTGCCCGGTCAACCGCTCCATGGCCGGGGCCAAGCTCGACCTCGGCGGCGGCTCGACGATCACGGTGTTCACCACCCACCTGTCACCCGGCCTGTCGGCCACCTCGGTGGCCCGCCGCGAGGCCCAGGCGGACAAGGTGCGTAATTACCTCGCCAACCGGTCCCCGCTGATCCTCACCGGCGACTTCAACGCGCCGCCGACGGACGCGCTGTCGAAGAAGTTCGTGAGCGCGGGCTGGGTGGACACCGGCGCCAGGTACGCCAACCAGCCTACCCACGGGGACGCCCGCATCGACTACATCTACACCAAGGGCGTCACCACCACGAGCGGCTCCGTCCTGTCGAGCACCCTGTCCGACCACCGTCCGGTCGTCATGAAGATGACCCGCTGACGGCCGGAAGGCCCACCGCCGCGCGCGGTGGGCCGGTGGCCGTGGGGGATGCCGTCAGTCGTCGTCGTGGCCGTGGTCGTCGTCCCTGTCCGTCTGGTGCTTGACGACCTTGCCGGTGGCCGCGTCCACGTCCAGTTCGTGCCGTTCCGTACCCTTGGTCAGCTCGACCTCCCACGCGTCGGGCCGCGTACCCCTGCGCTGGTAGTCGATCTCGCTGACCCAGGCCCCGGCCACCTCCTTGTGCGCGATCTCCATGGCCTGCTCGGCCGTGACCTTGGGCGCGGCGGCCGTGGACGTGGAGGCGGCGAAGGCGACGCCCCCGCCCGCGACCAGCGTGACGATCCCGGCACCGACGACGATGAACTTTTTCGTGATCTGCATGACTCCACGAAATCGCGATCGCCGATAATCGCGCGCTAAGCACCGGTTAAGACCATCTCCACCCGCGCGCCGCCCCCTTCTGGCGTGGAGACGGCCAGGTGGCCGCCCGAGGATTCGGCGGTACGGCGGGCGATGTCGAGGCCGAGGCCGGTCGAACCGCCCCCGCTGTTGCCCCGTTCCAGCAGCTCCGGGTCGAAGCCCGGCCCCGAGTCCTCGACCGCCAGCACGGCCCCCGACGGGTGCGGCGTGAGCCGTACCGCCATGGAGGCCCCTTCCGGGGTGTGCGCGAAGACATTGCCGAGCAGGGCGTCCACGCATGCCGCGAGCTCCTCGGCGCTCACCGCGACGGGCAGCGGCCCGTCGGGCAACGAGATCGACACCTCGCGGCACTGGTCCTCCGCCAGCACCGACCAGAACCGCACCCGCTCCCCCACCACCGCCGCCGCGTCGCAGGACGCGCGCCCGGCCGAGCGGCGCCGCGCGTCCGTGATGACGGCGCTCACCGCCCGTTCCAGGGCGTCCACGCGGGCCTGCAGCCGCGCCGCCTCCTCCGGGTCCCGCAGCGACTCGGCGTCCAGCCTGAGGCCGGTCAAAGGGGTACGCAACCGGTGAGACAGGTCGGCCACCGACTCCCGCTCCGCCACCAGCAGCTCGTCGATCCGCCCCGCCAGATGGTTGAGCGCCAGCGCCACCGAACGCACCTCAGGAGGCCCGCCCGGCTCCGCCCGAGCCGTCAGGTCGCCCCCGGCCAGCCGGTGCGAGACCCGGGCCAGCCCGTCCACCGGCCGCGTGACGGCCAGCGCCAGCCGGTCCGCCAGCACGATCCCCAGCACCACCAGGACGATCCCCAGCACGAGCAGCCCGAGCCACGCCTCGCGCACGCCCTTCGCCAGCTCCGCGTCCGGCACGAACACCCTGATCACCGCCGTCCCCCCGGACGACTGCGCGGAGACCAGCACCTCCCTGCCGCCGGAGGTCACGGCGGTGACGCTGCGCCCGGTCGCGGCCAGGCGTACCGCGTCGGTACGGGCCGCCGCCGCGCCCACCGAGCGCCCGCCCGGCAGGAACACCGTCACCGGACGCGGCACCTGCGCCATCGCCAGCTCCAGGTCGGGCGTGCCCACCGCGACCGCCACGGACTCCGCCGCGGCGGTCGCCCTGCCCATCGCGCCGTTCTCGGCCACGGCCCGGATGAGCAGCGCCATCGGCACCAGCAACGCGATCAGCACGAGGGACGTCGTGGCCGCCACCAGCAACGCCAGCCACCGCCTCACGCCCGCCCCCTCCACGCCTCTGCGGCCGCCGTCATCTGCGTCATGACGGCTCGACCAGCTTGACGCCGACCCCGCGCACGGTGTGCAGGTAGCGGGGCTCCGCGGCCGTCTCGCCCAGCTTCCTGCGCAGCCACGACAGGTGCACGTCCACGGTCTTGTCCGCGCCCCCGTACGGCAGCTGCCACACCTCCGTCAGCAGCTCCCGCTTCGTCACCACCTCGCCGGGCCGCGCGGCCAGATAGTGCAGCACGTCGAACTCGCGCGGCGTCAGATCCAGCGCCGTCCCGTCGAGCGTGGCAGTACGCGCCCGCGGGTCCACCCGCAACGCCCCCACCGCCAGCGCCGGCTCCGGCGCCGACCCCCCGGCCCGCCGCAGGACGGCCCGCACCCGCGCGTCGAGCTGCGCCGCGCTGTACGGCTTGACCACGTAGTCGTCGGCCCCCGCGTCCAGCACCGGCACCATCTCGGCGTCCCCGTCACGCGCGGTCGCCACGATGACCGGCACCCTGCTGACCGCCCGCAACATCCGCAGCAGCTCCACCCCGTCCAGATCCGGCAGGCCCAGGTCGAGCACGATCAGGTCGGGACGGTCCTGCACGGCCAGCCGCAGCCCGTCCAGCGCCGTCGGGGACGAGGAGACGGCGTGACCGAGCTCGCGCAGGCCGCGGCTGAGCGCCGTACGGATCGCCACGTCGTCCTCGATGAGCAGGATGTCAGCCATATACAAGAACGTAGACGGTCGATGACGATGCCCCGAGCAGCCTTAGCACCGCCTTAACCTGGCGTTAGCCGTACATGGGGGATGGTTGTCGACCATGAAGAGACTCGTGCTGGCCTGGGCCGCCACCGCCGTCGCCGCGACCGGCGCGGCCGTGGCGGTGCTCACCCTGCTCGGCACCGGCCTCACCGGCGACTCCGGCCACGTGCTCAGCCCGGCCGAGGTCCGCGCCGCCCTGAACACCGCCACCCAGCGCGCCACCGGCACCCCGGCCGGCGACGCCACCCCGACGGCGGGGACGCCGCAGCAGACGGCCCAGGGCAAGCTGATCCGCACCGCGGGCGGCACCGTGATCGCCTCGTGCGAGGGCGACCTGGTCACGCTGCGCTCGTGGAGCCCGGCCCAGAACTACTCGGTGGACCAGGTCGAGCCGGGGCCCGCCCGCAAGGCCAAGGTGGAATTCGAGCCGGAGGAGGGGGCGGAGGTCGAGCTCAAGATCGAGTGCTCGGCCGGCCGGCCGGTGACCAGCTTCGGCTCGTAGCCGCCCGCGTCAGGTGAGCAGCACTCCGCCGTCCACCGGAAGCGTCACCCCGGTGATGTACGAGGCCGCGTCGCCGGCCAGGAAGACCGCCGCGGCCACCAGCTCCGCCGGATCGCCCGGCCGCTTCATCACCACCCTGGACTCGACGACCGCCTCCACGTAGCCGGGCTTGAACTGCTCGGTCATCTCCGAATGGAAGAACCCCGGCTCCAGGCAGTTGACCCGGATGCCGCGCCGGCCGGTCCACTGCTGCGCGAGGTCCCTGGTGAGGCCGATGATCGCCGCCTTCGAGGCGCTGTAGGCGGCCTGGGGCAGCCCGGCCGTGGTCTCGCCGAGGATGCTGCCGATGTTCACGATCGACGAGCCGGGCCGCATCACGCGTGCGCATGCCTGGGCCATCCAGTACGTGCCGAGCAGGTTGACGTCGATGACCTGCCGGAACTCCTCGGGCGTCTCCCGCAGCGCGGGCACGGCGGTGCCGATGCCGGCGTTGTTGATCAGCACGTCCACGGCGCCCATGGCGTCAACGGCGGCGGCCACCAGCGCGTCGCAGTCCTCCGGGCGCGCCACGTCCGTCTGCACGGCCAGGCACCGGCGGCCGGTCTCCTCGACCAGCCGCTGCGTCTCCTCCAGGCGGTCGGCACGCCGGGCCCCGATCACGACGTCGGCGCCGGCCTCCGCGAGACCGCGGGCGAACGCGACGCCCAGCCCCGAGGAGGCGCCGGTGACGATGGCCACCTTGCCGTCGAGCGCGAACCGCTCCAGCACGTCACATCCCGCCTTCCCCGCTCACCTACACGCGCCACTTCCCGGGGAAGGGCACCACGCGCGGGTGATGCCCTTCCGGGGTCCGGGACGCAGCCGTCAGAGGCCGTATTCCTTGACGATCCGCTCGTGCCGCTCGACCTCGACGTCGATCTCGCGGGCCAGGTCGAGCCAGGCCAGCGGGTGCACCCACCGCTCCGTGGCGTCGTCGAGCAGCGCGTCGACCTCGGAGGCCGACACGTTCGGCGGGACCGCGACCCAGCCGAACACGCCGGGCAGCGCCTCGCCCGAGCTCGGGTGGGTGATGGTGTAGTTCTCGTCGCTGTAGACCCACATGGGCCAGCCGCGCTCGGCCATGACCTCGGTGAACTCCGCCCAGTCCTCCTCGCTCGGCGCGGCGCCGTCGAAGAAGTAGCTGGTGTAGCCGCCGGGCCGCAGGATGCGCACCGCGGCGAACGGCGGCACGAAGTTCTGCTGCTCCTGCGGGTCGTCGGGCACCGGCTCCAGGAGCTGCGGGTCGAAGACGACCAGGTCGCCGGCGTTGTAGTCCATGCCGCGCGGCTGGGGCAGGGCGAGCCGGGCCGTGGCGGGGCCGGTGCGGATGGACAGCACCTGGCGCTGGCCTCCGTCGGGCGCGGGGAGGATGAGCCGGATGAGGCCCATCTCCTCCTCGATCGGGCCCTCCTTGGACTTGATCGGCATGCCGATCTTGGCCGCGCCCTTGCGTACGGTGTCCCAGTCCTCCGCCGAGGTGGCCATGACGATCATGCGCCAGACGTCCTCGTCGACAAGCTCGTCGATCACCTCCAGCAGCACCTCCGCGGCCCTGGAGTTGGCGTCGAGCTGCTGGGCGGCGCCGGACAGCAGGCGGCGGGCCTCGATCCCGGCGCCGGCCGCGACGGCGTGCTCGGCGGCCTCCACCGTCTCCTCCCAGCGCTCGCGGGCGCTGTGCAGCCGGGCCAGCGTGAGGTGCTGGGCGGCGTGCGGCAGCATCGCGGCCATCTGCTCCAGCCGCTCGTCCTGGCGGGCCTCGACGAGCAGCGTGGTCAGGTAGGCCACGTCGTCGGAGTCGGCGCCGGCGATGTCGCCGGTGTCGACCAGCATCTTCCAGTAGATGTCGGCGCCGGTGGCGGGGTAGCCGAGGAAGCCGAGCGTGGTGGTGTGGCGGCGGGTGGCCTCCAGGTCCTCCCCGGACAGCGGCGCCAGCCAGCCGACCCACCGCTCCGGGTCGGCGTTGAAGCCGTCGGCGGCGTCGAAGAGGCCGACGCGCTCGCCGAGCGGGCCCGGGGCCTCGGGCTCGGGGGTGGCGTCGGCGGCGGCCCGCAGAGCGGCGACCCGGTCGGCGACACCCTCGGTCTCGCGCAGCTCGGCGGCGGCGGACTCGGTCAGGTCGGCCAGCAGCCTGGCCTGCCACACACCCTGCCTGGCGATGGCCAGGTCGCCGGCGACCAGCGCGAGCTCGACGCGGGCGCGGTAGCCGCCCATCATGCCGAAGTAGTCGATCCACTGGCGCAGCACGCGGCCGAGCTGCCAGGTGTTGGTGATCTGGGACGAGCCGGCCAGCTTGCTGACCGCCTGCGACCACTCCACGAACACGCGCGGGTGCTCGCCGACCACGTCGAGGTCGGGCAGCGCGTCCACGGCCTCGGCGGTGCGGCCGAGCGTGGCGAGGATCAGGGCCCGGCGCACGCCGTCGCGGTGCTCCTTGGCCACCGGGTCGTCGGCCTGGAACTCGGCCGCGGCCTGCAGCGCGTTGAGGGCGTCCTCGGCGCGGCCCGCGGCGAGCAGCGCGCGGGCGCTCTCGGCGCCAAGCTCCCAGCTGGCCTCGCGGCCCGCGACCCGCAGCCGCTCGACGGCGGACTCGGCGTAGGTCACGGCCTCGCCCGCCTTGCCGGCGTCGATGAGCGCGGCGACGTATTCGGTGACCAGGCCCGTGAAGGCGGGCTTCTCCGGGCTCATGCCCTCGATGTGCGCCCCCAGCGCCTCCAGGCGCTCGCTCGCGTAGCCGGGGCCGTCGGTGTTGGCCCAGGCGATGGCGAGGGCCTCGACGGCCGCCGGGGCGGCCGGGCAGTCGCGTACGTCTTCGCGCTGGGCGAACGCCAGCAGCTGCTGCGCGTCGTCCACTGCGACCGCGCCCTGGGCCCGGTCGCCGATGCGGCCGATCAGATGCCAGTAGCGGGCGTAGAACTCGAGCCAGGGCAGCTCAAGGGCCTCGGCCTGCTGCGCGATGGCCGGGGCCATGACGTCGAGCTGCGGATATCGGCCCTCATAGGCCTGTGCGGGGAGGTCTCCCAGCGCCATGGCGAGGCCAACGTTGCCCGCCTCGGAAAGCTGCTGCTGGGTTTCGCCGACCCAGGCCCAGATGTCCACGTCCATGGGGAGCCAGTCTGCCAGGTCAACGAGCGTCCCCAAAACGCAGAAGGCCGATCAGCTCGTCCGTTTCGCTGCTGTCAAGGACCGAAAATGCCGATGCCATCAGGTCGTCCGTCGTCTCCTCCACCGCGGCGCGGCGCGCCACGACCTCCGGGCCCGGCGTGGCGTACGGCTCCGGCCACTGGAAGAACTTGGCGATCATCTCTCCCGTGGTGGCCCCGAACGGGGTCGCGTCGTGGCCGCTCGCGAGCGTGGCCTCCAGCGGGTGCAGGCCGGCCGCGATCACGGCGTTGGCGTGCAGTCCGCCGCGCAGCTCGCGTACGACGTGCATGAGCTGTACGGCCCGCGCGGGCGGGTCGTCGGGCAGCGGCACGGCCCGCCAGCCCGCGAACAGCGGGACGCCCGCGCACGGGGCGGCATCGACGACCGGCTGGAGCAGCTCCGCGAGCCGCGCGCAGCCCTCGTAGCCGCCAAGTTTGCGCCGCCCCCAGGCCCCGCAGACCTCGGCGTACAGCTCGACGGCCTGGTCGACGGGGAGCTTGCGGCCGCCGTTCCAGCTCTGCTCGACGTGGTCGGGCGGGAAGAAAACGGCGACCGAATTGACGACGTCGGCGTCGCATTCGCCGAGCACGCCGCAGCGCCCCCGGAAGTAGAACTCGCGGGCGCCGAGGCCGTACTCCTCGCAGACGGCCTTGGCCTCTCTGGAGATCATGAACCCGCCGCCGTACTGGCCGATCGCCGCTTTGACCTGCCTCGCGGTGGTGCGTGGGTCAGCCATGGTCCACCTCTCAGTTCGCGAAGTGGACCCAGCATCCCTCAAGAGAACATTATTCTGCAAGCATCAGCTCGCCCCGGGCCACGATGACCGCGGGGCCGGAAAGGTAGCTCGTCTCCTCGTCCAGGACGACGGTCAGCGTGCCGCCGGGCACCTCGATCGTCCAGGTGCCGGTGGTCTCGCCCGACAGGGCCGCGGCGGCGACCGCCGTGGCCACCGTGCCGGTGCCGCAGGAGCGGGTCTCGCCGCAGCCGCGCTCGTGGACGCGCATGACCGCGCGGCTGATGCCGACGGGGTTGAACAGCTCGATGTTGACCCCGGCGGGGAAGACGCCGGGGTCGAAGCCCGGCTGGTAGTGGAGGTCGAGCTGGGCGACGGGGTCGCCGATGGCGCAGGCCAGGTGGGGGTTGCCCATGTCGACGTGGAGCCCCGTGTATTCCTGGCCGCCGACGGTGGCCCAGCTCTCGCCGCGCACGACGGGCTTGCCCATGTCGACGGTGATGTCGCCGTTGGGCTCGACGAGGACCCTGCGTACGCCGCCCCTGGTGGCCAGCATGAACTCGCCGGGCTTCTCCAGACCCTCGTCGAGCAGGTAGCGGGCGAACACGCGCACGCCGTTGCCGCACATCTCGGCCACGCTGCCGTCGGCGTTGCGGTAGTCCATGAACCACTCGGCCACGGCGGCGTGCTCGGCCACCTCAAGGCTCTCCTTGGTGCGCGTCACCACCAGCACGCCGTCAGCCCCTAGGCCGGCTCTCCTGTCGCAGATCTTGGCGACGAGCGAGGCGGTCACGCCTGTCTCTCCGCCAGGGTCGGGAAGGATGACGAAGTCGTTCTCGGTGCCGTGCCCCTTAAGAAACCGCATCTTGCAAGCTTATGCGAACGGGTTTGCGGAGATCAGCGCCAGGGACCTCTCAAGCAGATCAGGCGCGTCGTACGGCAGCCAGCGCACCCGGGGATCGCGGCGGAACCACGACTCCTGGCGGCGGGCGAAGCGCCTGGTGGTCCTGACGGTCTCCTCGATCGCCTGCTCCTCGCTCCACTCCCCCTCCAGGAAGCGGATGACCTGGGCGTATCCGAGGGCACGGCTCGCCGTACGGCCCTCGGCCAGGCCCTGCCCGAGCAGCCCCCGCACCTCCTCGACCAGGCCCGCCCGCCACATGCGCTCAACCCTGAGCGCGATCCGCTCGTCCAGCTCCGGCCTGGGCACCTCGAGGCCGATCTGCACGCTCGGGTAGACGGCGTCGTAGCCGGGCATGGTGGCCGAGAACGGGCGGCCGGAGTGCTCGATCACCTCCAGCGCGCGGACGATGCGGCGGCCGTTGCTCGGCAGGATCGCCGCCGCGGCCACCGGGTCGAGGTCGCGCAGGCGCTCGTAGAGCGGGGCGGGGCCGCGCTCGGCCAGCTCGCCCTCCAGCCTGGCCCTGATCTCCGGGTCGGTGCCGGGGAACTCCAGCTCGTCGATGGCCGCCCGCACGTACAGGCCGCTGCCGCCGACCAGCACGGGCACCGCGACGGAGTCGATGACCTCCCTGGCCAGCTTCTGGTATTCGGCCACGCTGGCCGTGACCGTGACGTCCCAGACGTCCAGCAGGTGGTGCGGGACGCCGCGCTGCTCGGCGGGGGTGAGCTTGGCCGTGCCGATGTCCATGCCGCGGTAGAGCTGCATGGAGTCGGCGTTGACGCACTCGCCTCCGAGGCGGAGCGCGATGTCCACGGCGAGGTCGGACTTTCCGGCCGCCGTGGGGCCCACGACGGCGATGACTGGCTGCTGACGCACGAGAACAAGTTTGCTAGAGATCGAGGAGTGTCGGCTGCAGGTACCCCTCGTGGGTGAGCAGCCAGCGCTTGGTCTCCACGCCCTCGCCGCCGCTGAACCCGCCCAGGCCGTTGCCCGCGATCACGCGGTGGCAGGGCACGATGATGGGGATGGGGTTGGACCCCATGATCGAGCCGATGCCGCGGGCGGGCACGCTGGAGCCGCTGCGCGTGGCCAGTTCGCCGTACGTGACGGCGGTGCCGTACGGGACCTCGTGCAGCGTCTGGAGCACCCGCAGCCGCGAGCCGGACATCAGCCGCCAGTCCACCGGCGTCTCGAAGGTCTTCAGCTCACCGGCGAAATAAGCACTCAGCTCGGAGACCACGAAGGCCGTACGATCCGAATCATGGACTTCAGCCAGGGCGAGCCGCTCGTCCAGCCGCGGCCGGGACCTCCAGCCCGACGCGACGAGCCCGACCTCGGTGACGGCCAGCACGAACGGCCCGACCGGCGTCGGCACTTCGGCGAACGCGACTGTGGTCATCATGTCCTCACGTGAGTTGGTGGTGCTGGGCACTTCCAGCGCGGTTCCTACCCGACACCGTAACCACAACGGTTACCTTCTGCGCTGGGATGGACAAGGCTTCCTTTTCGACCCCGGCGAGGGCACCCAGCGGCAGATGCTGCACGCCGGGGTGAGCGCGAACGACGTGCACTGGATCTGCGTCACGCACTTCCACGGCGACCACTGCCTGGGCGTGCCCGGGGTCGTGCAGCGCATCGCGCGTGACAGGGTCAGGCATCCGGTGCGCGCCGTCTTCCCCGGCTCCGGCACCGAATACTGGCGCAGGCTCCGCCACGCCGCCGCCTTCGCCGACACCTCGGTGATCTCCGAGCACCCGCTCTCCGGCGACCTGGCCACCGTCGGCGCACTGACCGCGCGCCGCCTGTCCCACCCGGTCGAGTCGTACGGCTACCGCGTCCAGGAGCCGGCCGGCCGCACGATGCTGCCCGACCGGCTGGCCGCGTACGGCATCCGCGGCCCGGAGGTCGGCGAGCTCCAGCGCACCGGCTCCGTGCGCGGGGTGACGCTCGACCGGTGCAGCGTACCCAGGCCGGGGCAGAGCGCGGCGTTCGTCATGGACACGCGGCTCTGCGACACCGTGTTCGAGCTGGCCTCGGGCGTGGACCTGCTGGTGATCGAGTGCACGTTCCTGTCGTCGGAGAGCGCGCTGGCCAAGGAGTACGGGCATCTGACGGCGTTCGAGGCGGGGCTGGTGGCGGCGGACGCGGGGGTGCGGCGGCTGGTGCTGACGCACTTCTCCGAGCGCTACGGGTTCGCCGACGAGCCCGCCTTCGTGGCGGAGGTGCGCCGGCACTTCGACGGGGAGGTCGTGCTCGCCCGCGACCTGATGAAGATCCCGGTGCCGAAGCGTCAGGTCCACAGGCCGGCGACGTAGCCCACGCCGTACGGGGCCGTCTCCATGAGCAGGCGGCCCTCGTACCTCTGCGTGCCGGCCGCGCCGGCCAGCACCTGGAGGGCGGCCCGCCCGCCGACCCACAGCCGGTCCGCCTGCGCGGGGTCGAGGGCGGCGAGGGCGCCGGGGTCGGCCTGGGCGACGGCGTTCGCGATCAGGTGGTTGTACGGGCCCGCGGCCTCGTCGTACTTGCCGGGAGCCCTCGGGCTGAGGCAGGCGGAGCCGTCGGCCATGACCAGCAACGCCACCTTTTGCGCGATTTTTCCTAGTTTTTCGCCCGACAGGAGGCATTCGGCGCTCGGCGCGTCGAGCGCGACGGACCGGAAGCCGTCCGGGGCACGGTCGCCCAGCAGCCAGCGGCCCACGGTCAGGGACAGCGGGAGCACGGGGTCCTCGCCGCCGGCCGTGACGTCGATCCCCCACGGACGGAGGGTGCCCGCCGCCTGCCCTCCGTACGCGGCCGCCGTGTCCGCGCCGCCCACCACGATCAGCGCGTCGGGACGGGCGTCATGGAGCGCGGCGATCGCCGTGTGACAGGCCGAGCGGAGCTCGTCGAGCTGGAGCGTGATCAGCGGGGTGGGCGGGCAGACGGCCGCGGCGACAAGCACGGGGCAAGCGTACGCGGCGGCCCCCTCAGTACGGACTGCGACCTGCCCTGACCTTCGCGAACAGGCCCTGGGCGTAGACGTGGACAGCTTGGTGCAGCCCGCTGCCGAAGCTGATCCGGGCCACGCCGAGCTCGGCCAGCCGAGCCGGCTCCGCGACGCCGGGCCGGACGTAGACGTTCACCGGCGCGCCCAGCTCGCTCACCAGCGCCCGGATCTCGTCCTCGTCGGCCAGCATGATCGGGTAGACGCAGTCGGCCCCCGCCGCCAGATACCGCCGCCCGCGCTCCAGCGCCGCCTCGCGCGTCTTCGGGCCGAGCAGGTAGGTGTCGACCCTCGCGTTGATCACCAGCGCCTGACCCGCCGCGGCCCGGACCTCGGCCAGGAAGTCGGCCTGCTCGCCGGGATCGATCAGCCCGCCGGCGCCGGAGTCCTCCAGGTTGCAGCCCACGGCTCCGGTGGCGAGCAGGCGTTCGACCAGCTCGGCGGGCTTGAGCCCGTAGCCGCGCTCGATGTCGGCGGTGACGGGCGCGTCCACGACCCTGGCGATGCGGGCGACGGCCGCCATCATCTCGCCGACCGGCGTCCGCTCGCCGTCCTCGTACCCCAGGACCCGGGCGACGGCGGCGCTGCTGGTGGCCACGGCGGGGAACCCGGCCTCCCGCACGGCCAGGGCGGAGGCGGCGTCCCAGACGTTCGGCAGGATCACGGGGTCTCCCGGCACGTGCAGCGCGCGCAGGGCAGAGGCTCTGTCAGTCGTCATGGTGCGACTCTACGGACCGGGGCGGCTCCCGCCGTAGGTCCAATGCCACCGATAAACGCCGAGCCACTTGACCAGGCCGGATCAGCAGCCGCTCTTGGAGCACTGGCCGCTGAGCTCGCCCGCCGGACCGTCGGCGGGGTTGTCGCCGTCGGACGGCTGCGCCGACTTGGTGGGGGCCGACTTGGTGGGGCCCGGCTTGGCGGGGGACGTCGTGGCGGGCCGCTTGCCGCCCGTGGAGGAGTCCGTGCCGCGGTCGCTGCCCGTGGGCTCGTCGCCCGTGCCCAGGTCGGGGGCGGCATCGCCCACGCTGCCATCGTCGGGGGCGCCGTCGGGGGCGCCGGTGGTGACGTCGCCCATGGTGGCGTCGTCGTCGCCACCGAGGTCGTCGTTCCCCGCCGTGCTCTGGGCGGGCGCGGGACGGGCGCCGCCCGGCTGGACGGTGCCGGCGGGGTTCGCGGCCAGCATGTAGCCGACGCCGCCCGCCGCGAGCACGGCGACGAGCGCCGAAGCGGCGATGGCGATGGTCTTCTTCGTGCTCTTCGGGGGTTTGTCCGCCGAGCGGGTGTCCCCGGGCCCGGACAGGATCTCGTGACGATCCGGCTCGATCGGATCTCGCATGGTGGTACAGCTCCCTGCGGTCGTATCGGCGAAAGCTAACCGGCTTCCGCGGGTGATGGACCACACTAGCCGCAACGGATGAATGCTCGCACACCAATCACAAAGGAATCACGACATGTCCCCCCGTGGATCCGTTTACCCAGGTCGCCGCGCCCACCTCGCACCGGTCGCCGGAGTCGCCGGGGTGCTCGCGACCGCGATCGCGGGCATATTCCTGGCATTTACCAACTCCGCCGAACCGCCCGCGCAAAGCCCACCCGAATTCGATCAGAAAAGCCCGCTTACCCCAAGATCGAATTCTCCTTCCGCGACACCGAGCCCGGATCAATCGCATGGATCGTTCCAGGAGCTCTCGTGGATCCAGGCCGTTCCCTCACCCGGTGCGCCGGTCACGGCGGACCCCCTGGCCTCGCTCTACGCCGTACCGTCCCTCGACCCGGGCCCGCTGGCCTCGGTCTACGGCGACCCGCCGCTCCCTCCGGCTCCCGTCCCGGACCGGCTCGTCCCCACGACCCGGCCTCCCGCCTCGGTCGCCACGACGCCACCGCCCGCGAGAACGGCCCCGAAGCGCTCGGCGCCACCCCGGAACGAGGTGGCCGTGCCGCTACCGGCGAGCTCACCCACGCCCCAGGCACCGCCCGAGGTGCGCTCCGCCCCGGAGCCGGACCGGCGCGCGGACCCGCCGCCGGCGATCTCGGGAGGGGCCGATCCCTGCGCCACGTTCCACGACTTCCGCCGCGAGCCCTGCTACGCCTACCTCAACCGCCTCGCCCACTGACCGGGCCCAGGGCGGCGTTCAGTGCGCCGAGCAGGCTCCGGAAGGGGCGGCGGGGGCAGGGGCCGGGCGGCCGATGGTGGGCATGCCCAGCAGAACCCCCGGCGCGGGCTTCGCTCCGCCCTGGCGGGCCTCCCAGGCGTCGCCGGCCCTCGTGCGCCGGACCGTCGCCGCCGGACCGTCGGCCACCAGGTGGTGCGGGGCCGCGTACGTGACCTCGACCGTGACCATGTCACCGGGCCGCGGCGTCTCGGCGCCGACCGCGAAGTGGACCAGGCGGTTGTCGGCGGCGCGGCCCGACAGGCGGCGGGTGGCGTCGTCCTTGCGGCCCTCGCCCTCGGCGACCAGCACCTCCAGCGTGCGCCCCACCTGCTTCTTGTTCTCCTCCCAGGAGATCTCCTCCTGCAGGGCCACGAGCCGCTCGTAGCGCTCCTGCACGACCTCCTTGGGCACCTGGTCGGGCATGGTGGCCGCCGGGGTGCCGGGGCGGATGGAGTACTGGAAGGTGAAGGCGTTGGCGAAGCGGCTCTCGCGGACCACGTCTAGCGTGCCCTGGAAGTCCTCTTCGGTCTCCCCCGGGAAGCCGACGATGATGTCGGTCGAGATGGCCGCGTCGGGCATGGCCGCGCGCACCCGCTCGATGATGCCGAGGTAGCGCTCCGCCCGGTAGGAGCGGCGCATCGCGCGCAGGAGGCGCGAGGAGCCCGACTGCAGGGGCATGTGGAGCTGGTGCATGACATTGGGCGTCTCGGCCATGGCGGCGATGACGTCGTCGGTGAAGGCCGCCGGGTGGGGCGAGGTGAAGCGCACGCGCTCCAGGCCGTCGATCGTGCCGCACGAGCGCAGGAGCTTGCCGAAGGCCAGGCGGTCGCCGAACTCGACGCCGTAGGTGTTGACGTTCTGGCCCAGCAGCGTGACCTCGAGCACACCCTGGTCGACCAGCGTCTGGACCTCGGCGAGGATGTCGCCGGGGCGGCGGTCCTTCTCCTTGCCGCGCAGCGACGGCACGATGCAGAAGGTGCACGTGTTGTTGCAGCCGACCGAGATGGACACCCAGGCGGCGTAGGCGGACTCGCGCTTGGTGGGCAGCGTGGAGGGGAAGACCTCCAGCGACTCCTTCAGCTCGACCTGCGCCTCGCCCTCGATGCGGGCCCGCTCCAGCAGCACCGGCAGCGAGCCGATGTTGTGGGTGCCGAAGACCACGTCGACCCACGGCGCCTTGCGGACGATCTCGCCCTGGTCCTTCTGCGCCAGGCAGCCGCCCACCGCGATCTGCATGCGCGGGTTGCTCACCTTGGCGGGCCGGAGATGGCCGAGGTTGCCGTAGAGACGGTTGTCGGCGTTCTCCCGCACGGCGCACGTGTTGAACACGACGACGTCGGCGGTCTCGCCCTCGGTGGCGGGCACGTAGCCGGCGTCCTCCAGCAGACCGGACAGCCGCTCGGAGTCGTGCACGTTCATCTGGCACCCGTATGTGCGCACTTCGTATGTGCGGGCGCCCTCCTGGGTCACAGTCATGGCACGTTCAAGGGTAGTCGCTGTCCGGCTCCACATAGTCCCGACTGCGCTAAAAGGCCAGCTTGGTGGCATGATGTGATCGGATCGGTACCGCTTGGTTAGTGACCAGCGTTCTAGAGACCCTTACGGTTTGACCCATGACGGAGAACGGTAACGACGCTCCACTCGTACGGTTGGAGAACGTCAACAAACACTTTGGGGCGCTGCACGTCCTGAAGGACATAAACCTGACCGTCTCCCGCGGCGAGGTGCTGGTCGTTATCGGTCCCTCGGGCGGCGGCAAGTCCACGCTCTGCCGCACGATCAACCGTCTGGAGACGATCAGCGAGGGGCAGATCATCTTTGACGGCCAGGTGCTCCCCCAGGAGGGCAAGGGGCTGGCGAAGCTGCGCTCCGAAGTCGGCATGGTCTTCCAGTCGTTCAACCTGTTCGCTCACAAGACCATCCGTGACAACGTCACGCTCGGTCCGCTCAAGGTGCGCGGCGTCTCGAAGGACGCGGCCAACAAGCGGGCGATGGAGTTGCTCGAGCGCGTGGGCATCGCGGCGCAGGCGGACAAGTATCCGGCCCAGCTCTCCGGCGGCCAGCAGCAGCGTGTCGCCATCGCCAGGGCACTGGCCATGGAGCCGAAGATGATCCTGTTCGACGAGCCGACCTCCGCTCTGGACCCCGAGATGGTGCAGGAGGTGCTCGATGTCATGATCGGGCTGGCTCGCGACGGGATGACCATGATGGTCGTCACCCACGAGATGGGCTTCGCCCGGAGGGCCGCCAACAGGGTGGTTTTCATGGCCGACGGCCAGATCGTGGAGGAGAACACCCCCGACGAGTTCTTCACCAACGCGCAGACCGACCGGGCGCGTGACTTTCTTTCCAAGATCCTCACGCACTGATCATTGAGGCAGGTATACATGCACATGCGTCATATGGGAGCAGTGCTCTCAATTGCGGCACTCGCCGCCGGTCTGACCGCTTGCGGCGGCGGGAGCAAGACTTACGCCAGCGTGGTGGACAAGGTCAAGGACGGCGGCACGATCGTCGTCGGCACCAAGTGGGACCAGCCGAGTCTGGGCCTGAAGGCGGCCAACGGGCCCGAGGGCTTCGACGTCGACGTGGCCAAGGCCGTGCTGAAGCAGATCAACGGCGGCAAGGACCCGCAGATCAACTGGAAGGAGTCGGCCTCGTCCAACCGCGAGCCGTTCCTCCAGAACGGCACGGTCGACATCATCTTCGCCACGTACTCCATCACCGAGGAGCGCAAGGGCAAGGTCACCTTCGGTGGCCCCTACGTCGTCGCCCACCAGGACGTGATGGTCCGCAAGGACGACACCGCGATCAACGCGCCGCAGGACCTCAAGGGCAAGAAGATCTGCAAGGCGGCCGGCTCCAACTCCTACAAGCGGATCACCGACCCGCCCCCGGACGGCAAGCTCGACATCGACGCCACCACCGTCGACGCGGCCAACTACTCCGAGTGCGTGCAGAAGCTGACCGGCAGCAACCTCGACGCCGTCACCACCGACGACCTGATCCTGGCGGGCTTCGCCAAGCAGGCCGGCGGCAACTTCAAGGTGCTCGGCCAGGGCTTCACGGACGAGAAGTACGGCGTCGGCCTGAAGAAGGGCGACACCAAGACGTGTGAGGCCGTCAACACCGCCGTGAAGGCGCTCTGGGACAACGGCACCATGAAGCAGCTGCTGGAGAAGTGGTTCGGCGGCATTCAGGGCCTGAAGTTGTCGGAGGCGGCACCGCCCGCCGAGGGTTGCAGCTGATCATGCCAGAGGCGGGGGGGGGGGGGGGGGGGCGCGGGCCCCGCGCC